>CAZWMM010000089.1:0-3906 GCA_964634985.1 Hadarchaeota archaeon (SeqCode) | reverse complement strand
CATCCCCCCTTGGGCGGACGCGGTGGTCATGGCGGAGCAGGCGGTGGGGCGAGGGGAAAGCGTGAGCATCAATCGGGCAGTCGCTCCCGGCGAAAACGTTGCCAAGCGGGGGTCGGACATCAGACGGGGGGGAAAAATTGCGCGGGCTGGCAAGAGGCTCGGGTTCACGGATATCGGCGTGCTTTCAGCGGCTGGAGTCAAAAGGGTAAAAGTTCATGCCAAGCCGCTAGTTGCCATCATCTCGAGCTGCATGGAACTCCTCAAACCGGGATCTCGGCTCGAGCGTGGCAAAATTTACGATGTCAACGGTCCAGCGCTCTGCGAGGCGGTGAGGGAACGGGGGGCCGCCCCAGTTTATCTGGGCATCGCCCCGGATGAAGCTCGGGAGATAAGGAGGTTGGTGGGAAAAGGACTGAGGAGCTGCGATGTCGTGCTCATCTCGGGGGGATCATCCGCTGGTGCGGATGATATCTCTCCAGCCGTTGTCGATGGGATGGGGAATCCTGGCGTGCTCGTTCACGGTCTGGCCATGAAACCTGGCAAACCCACGTTCGTGGCCGTGGTTAGAGGAAAACCTGTCTTCGGCCTCCCGGGTTATCCAGTGTCCGCGCTGATGGTCTTCGATCAGCTGGTCGCCCCATACCTCAGGCGTCTGAGCGGTCTCCCCCGAGCGGAGCGGCCTAGGGTTCGGGCGAGGCTGAGGTCAAAAATCCTCTCGGCGCGGGGGAGGCGGGAGCTCGTGCCCGTGAGGCTCACTCGAAAGGGGGAGGAATTTTTGGCTGATCCCATCCTCAAGGGCTCAGGAGCGATAACCTCACTCTCGCTGGCGGACGGGTACATAGATGTGCCGCTTGAGCAGGAGATCGTCGAGGAGGGCGAGAGTGTTGAAGTCCTATTGTTCGGGGGTGGATCAGTTGGTTAGGGCTGTAGCGGTCGTCGGGTACAGGGAGGCAGGGAAGACAGAGGTGGTGGAGGGGCTAGTCCGGGAGCTCTCGGGGCGTGGCTATCAGGTGGCTACGGTGAAGCACGTGGTGGAGCGGGGGTTCAGCATCGATCGTCCGGGCAAGGACACTTGGCGCCATGCGAAAGCTGGTGCTAAAGTTGTGATCTCCTTGGCACCGCGAGAGCTGGCTACAATCGAAAGGCGGGCGGCGAAGCTCGGCGAGGTGCTCCGGGAGCTAGAAAAATTGGACTTCGTGATCATCGAGGGTTTCAAGGGCTCGAAAGATTTGGCGAAGATCGTGGCGGCCAGGAGCAGGGGTAGCTTGGAGGAGCTAGCTGATGAATTCACGATCGCTTCGGTGGGGGCACGAAAAGCAGGTCTGCCCGCGTTCGGGGTAAAGCAAGTGAAGAAGCTGGCTGACTTGGTCGAGCGGAGGGTACCCCCCTTGCTGCCCGGACTGGATTGCAAGCACTGCGGTTACGCGAGCTGCAGGGAATTCGCGATGGCCGTGCTCGCCGGAAAAAGGAATTGGGAGGGCTGTCCTTCCCTTAAGGAGCGAGTCGTTTTGAGCGTCGATGGAAAGCGGGTCTACCTCAACCCATTCATGCAGAAGTTGATCGATGGAATAGTGAGTGGGGTGCTTTCATCGCTCAAAGGGGCAGAGGGTAAGCGAGTTGAGCTGAAGGTGATGCGTCATGATAGATAGATTCGGTAGGCCGCTCACCGGACTGAGAATATCGGTTACCGAGGAATGCAACCTGAACTGCTTCTATTGCCATCACGAGGGTTGCCAATCGAGCCCCCGCGAGATGACCGCTGACGAGATAGGTGAGGTGGTTGAGCTAGCGACCGGGTTCTGGGTAAAGAAGGTCAAACTAACGGGTGGGGAGCCGCTTTTGCGGAAGGATATAGTGGATGTGGTGGCGGCCGTGGCCAAACCGGGGATCGAGGAGGTTTCCATGACCACGAATGGTACTCTGCTAGCTGGAATTGCGGGGGAGCTCGCGAGCGCTGGACTCACACGCGTTAACCTAAGTTTGGACACTTTGGATGAGGCGACCTATGGAAAGATAACTGGAAAGCACCTGCTGCGCGACGCACTCGAGGGCATCGATGCAGCGCTGGAAGCTGAACTAAAACCTGTGAAACTCAACATGGTCCTGCTGGCCGGGGTGAACGAGCGAGAGGTCGAGCGGATGATCGCTTACAGCTCGGGGCGCGGGATCATCTTACAGCTCATCGAATTGCTTGAGCTGGGTGATGGGAATTTCTCCGCTTATCATTGCGGCTTGGATGGGGTAGAACGGGGGCTCGAGGCGCGCGCGGTGGCGGTCAGGACCCGTCGATCGATGCAGGCGAGGAAAAAATACATCCTACCCGGCGGCGAGGTTGAGATCGTCAAGCCGATGCACAACTCTGAGTTCTGCATGCACTGCACCCGCTTGCGCCTGACGCCCGATGGATTTCTGAAGCCCTGCTTGATGCGCAACGACAACCTCGTTGATCTGCTTTCACCGATCAGGGGCGAAGATTTGGAGGGGGCACGAAAAGCGTTCGCTGAAGCCATCGCACGGAGAGAGCCCTATTTCAAAGTGGCCCGTGAAGTATGCGTTCATGGTCGCGCATGACGGCGGGACCTTAAATTGTAAACGGAAAAACCTAAACCCCGAATGAACCAAATTTGTGAGAAGCACATGGAGATTCAGTCTGGTTTTTCAAAAAACTCCAGAGGTTTTCTCCTTTTTGGGGATCGCTTCGAGTTCCGTGAGAACGGGTCGTTGATAGTCGACTTCGATGAAAAAGTTATCGAGTTCGACCCGAGCAGCCCGAACCATCGCAAGCGGCTCGAACGGATCCTGAAGCGAAAGCTCCTAAACGAACTTGAGCCAGCGGTCGATCATTACACCCGCAAGCTCGGGGCAAGGGTAAACCGGATAACCATAAGGAAGCAGCGGAGCAGGTGGGGGTCCTGCTCACCCGATGGGAACCTGAGCTTCAACCTCTGGCTGATCTGTTTGCCCAGAGAACTCATCCGGTATGTCGCGTTGCACGAGGTCGCCCACCTGAAGGAAAAAAATCACCGCAGGAAGTTCTGGGAGCTCGTAGGAAGCGAATTCGGAAATTACAAGGAGATGGAGAAACGTCTGTCTGAACATTGGCCCCCCGCTCGAGAGTTCTCCACTTAGCTTTGACTGAGATCGGGAAAGATTTTCCCCTTAAAAAGAACTTTCGCGCAAAGCCTCGGAGGGCGAGGTGGCAATCGCTGAGAGGATTAAGGAATCGTCAGGAGGTGCTTCTCGTTAAGGGGAGAAAGAGCGGGGCTGGGGCGTTGGTGTAACGGTAGCATCTGTGGTATGGCAACCACGAAGTCTGGGTTCAATTCCCAGGCGCCTCAGCTACGTTCCTCCAAAAACACAAATCTTAATACGCAGAAATGCAGAAAATAATTTAAACTCGTGGTTGCCATTGCACCAACGCCTGCCCGGCTGATCTTGGTCGGTCGGGCTTTTTGTTTTTGAGTGACTGGCGAAAGGCGAAAAGAGTCCTGCTTAAACTCCAAAGTATAAGTATTTTGACACTTTCACGGCGAAGTAATTTTTGGATTTTTTCTTTCAGATTCTTTAATGTTTCAACACTTCCACCACGATTTTCAAGTTCTCGAGCCTAAGGGAAAGCTGGTAATCGCCCGCACCAAGCTCGGGGACATTGTCGGAAAAGGGGAGAGCCAGCCCTTCGCTCGGGGTGCGCCAGTTGTCGACCGTTATTTGATTCCCAACAAATCGCATCACATAGTTGCCTGGGATGCTTATGCTCACCGTCTGCGGACTGCCGCCTGCTATCGCCGTGCGGGCCGCATGCTCCACTTCGAGCGCTGCATTCCTAGCCTTTCCTTCATCGGTCATCTGGGTCATCAGGATGTAACCGAGCGCACCTATAGAAACAACGAGGACGGCTAGGGTTGT
>CAZWMM010000088.1:0-3919 GCA_964634985.1 Hadarchaeota archaeon (SeqCode) | reverse complement strand
GCGTTTTTCTCGAACCCTCAGTGGCAACCCATGGAACTCCACAGTTTCGACGCAATTCTTCCCGCCGAGGTTCGAATGCACGCGATGGAAAGGGCGCTCGGACGCTTGCTGACTGTGAAGCGGGGAGAACGAGTGAAGCTGATCGATGAAATCATGGATCTCTCTAAAGCCGCTAGGCAGGGGAAGCTGGCCCCCGAGCTGGCCGAGCGAGCGCGAAATGCTATCCGCGCGGCGGAGGAGCTTATGGAATTTGACTGGACGGATGGGCAGGAGTTCTCGCGTGGGCTTGAGCCTCATCTTACTCAGCTTAAAGAAGCTTTGAAGTGATACCATAGTACCAAAAATCGATAAAGCTTAAAGGAACGGCCATCTTGAAGTCCAAGCTTTTAAGCGCGCGCCGGCAATAAATGTGGGGGCTGGACTTGCGAACTCGTCCACGTTCGATATCGATCGCTTCTGGTAAAGGTGGAACGGGGAAGACGACGCTCGCGGCTAACCTAGGTGTGGCATTAGGCGCGTTGGGGCGCGATGTCACGATTTTGGATGGCGACCTAGCAATGGCTAATCTCGCGTTGGTGCTCGGGATGCACAAGTGCGAATTATCTTTTCTCGATGCATTAGCGGGCAAAGCTAATGTAAGCAGCGTAGTTTACAAGAACTACGGGATAAAAGTCGTCCCCACGGGCTTTCGTTTTGAGGATGTGCACGATGCCCTTTCCAAGGTGAAGCGCGAACGAGTTGAAGAGGTGATCAGCGAACTCCTAAGGAAAACTGAAATTCTGCTCATCGACGCGCCTGCGGGCATAGCGGATACGACGATCATCTCAATCGCGGCGGCTCGGGAGATGCTGCCCGTGTGCAACCCGACCTATCCAAGCTTGGTGGATTGTTACAAGACTGTTCGCCTCGCAACTCTTCTAGGCTCTTGGACTCGAGGATTTGTCGTCAATCGCTCTGGCAAAAAGGCCGATCTTACCATTCCAGAAATAGAAACTTTCATGGGGCGGACTTTGGGGGGCCTGCCCACTTTAGCAGAAATTCCTGAAGATCCTAAAGTCCAAGAGGCAGAACGAGAAGGCGTGCCCGTCGTCATTTACGAGCCGGAGTGCGAGGCATCAGTCGCAATAAACGAACTAGCCAAAGTGATAGCAGGGGAGGTAGATTTACCCTACGTTCCAGCCGAAGATAAGGAAGTTCGGGAAACAACAAAACGATTAATTCGAGCGCTTACCGGACGTCAATAATATAATGTAGTGAGTGTCTCGACTTGAAATAAACCAGTATGCTGGTCCTATAAAAGGACATAAGATTTTAGACAATTTTAGCTCACGCGAGTTTTTTAAGGCCAAGATGAGTCAAAAATCTTCCAGCAGAAGTCAGGCTTATACGGGATCATCATCTCGGGGAGGAGGAAACTAAAGAGATTTGCAGAGTTCGTGGGTTTCACGATCAAGAGGAAAATGCAGAGGTTGGAACATGGCATATCAAATTACAAACGTGTACCTTCGGCAGAAATTGATGCTTTAGTGCCCAAGATGATGGAGATGAGAAAACAAGGGATGTCATACAATGAGATAGGAGAGAAATTGGGCGTTGATAAAACTACAGTTCATAAACGCCTTTCTAGGGGCACCAAAAAGCTCAATGATCTCGAAAACGTACAGAATTTGAGATCGATGATCGAGGTTGTTACGATAGGTAAAATCCCGGATAAACTCATGCATGATTTGCTGCCAAAACTCGAGGAGACATTTTCGCCGCTTATCCACGGCTGCCTCCAAGGCGCCTCGCTTGGGATGCCTCCAGCTGCCCGCAATACCTCGCGCAAGCAATACGATGCCGACATTATCCTTGAACGAACGCTTCATAGGATAACTGGTGAAAACAAGGTGCTCGCTTTGACCTCTTACGATTTATACACATCATCACGCAACCTTAACTTCATCTTCGGTCAGGCCCAATGTCCCGGTAGAGTAGCGCTTGTTTCACTCCACCGGTTGGATCCAGCCTTTTATGGGCAACCACCCAACTACGAACTCTTCCTCGAGCGGTCGACGAAGGAAGCCGTTCACGAGCTCGGCCATACCTTCAGACTCGGCCATTGCTTGAACCCAAAATGCGTCATGTCTTTCTCGAACAGCATTCTTGACGTTGACAATAAGGGGTCTGCTTTTTGTAAGACTTGCCGGCGAAAACTCCATCGTCAATCTACTTTCCTCATCCACGTATGGCGATAGCCCGTGATCACCTTTATGTAGCCTCGGAGCTCCCGGTCGAGCTTGGCATCGCCGGTATCGATTTTTATCGTGGGGGTCATTCCCAACTTGTGGGGCGTCGCAACTACCCAGAGGTTCTTCTTGCCGGCTTGCCGGATCACCTCAGAGCTGAGCTGTTGGTTCCCCCTGCCCAAGATAAAACCCTGATTGCCTATGGGGCTGACTATGATGGTCGCGGGTTTGCTTTTGATCGCTTGTATGATTTGTTTCTCGTTGACATCCTTGGCCGCGAGCTTGTAGTTATCGATCAGATCAACGCCGAGCAAAGTTGAATCGTAGATCCCGAGTTCTTCAGCAATCGCACGTGTTGTTGTGCCGGGCCCAAGTACGTATATATGTTCTGGCTCCATCAGCTCGAAGACCCACCGCGCGATTGCCTTTTGATCTGCGAGCTCATAACTAGTACTCCCCTCTTTCGTTGTCTGCATCATCTTGGGCTCGTAGGGAACTCGCGCGTAGCCTTTGAGCTCCGCCACCAAGTGATTTTCACGATAGGCCCTCTCATCTATGTCCATCACCTCAGCTTCTCGAAGAGGTAGATCCCCGCTCAGGAATCTCGCAGCGACCTCACCCGCGGTCTCGGGGGTGTTAGCGAACACTGCCGAATAAATTTTTACCCCCGCGGGTACGCCAAGGATTGGCACGCTTCCTCCAACGACCTCGTAGATGTCTCGAGCAGTTCCGTCGCCCCCAGTGAAAAGTATTAAATCTACTTTGAGCTTCACCATCTCTTTCGCTGCATTCTTCGTGTCTGCGGCGGTAGTTTTCCCAGGTACTATAGATCCCACAACAGTCCGATCATAACCACATTCCTTCACCTCATCCTCCCCCATCTCACGGGGATACGTTATGAGTTCAATGAGTTTGCTAATTCTCCGTAAAGCTTTCAAAGCATCTACAGTCCGACCAGGAGCTATGGGTTTTGCGCCCAATTTTCTGGCTTTTTGAAGGATTTCATCCCCATCTGTTCCCTTCAATCCAATCTTGCCACCCATCCCAGCGATAGGGTTTACGATTAAGCCGAGCTTTGACATTCGCACCGATTCCTCTTGCCTCGCCAAGCTTTTTGCCCTTGCTGAAGAAAGAGGTATTGATTATCCCTTCGCCCGCTCCTTATACATGCGCCAGCTAAGAATTGGTTCGCGTGATGCTTTCGTCTCATCAAGTCTGCTTATCCCAGTTTTCTTCGGCGCGGAGCGCACCATCTCTGGATTCGATCTCGCTTCTTCCGCTATTTGCATCAGAGCTTCCACGAATCTATCGAGTTCCTCTTTCGTCTCCGTCTCCGTTGGCTCGGTCATCAGCGCCTCGGGGATGATCGTCGGGAAATAGTACGTTGGTGCATGCATGCCGAAATCGAGCAATCGCTTGGCGATGAAGTGTGCCCCGATACCCGTCTCGCGTTTCAGAGGCTCAGCGCTGAAGACGACTTCGTGCTTGCATGGCCCGCCCGCATTGAATTTCAGTTCATATCCTTTGGCCCCTAACAGCTTGCGCATGATGTAGTTCGCGTTGAGTACGGCAGTTTCCGAAACTTCCCTCAGCCCATCCGCGCCCATGAGCATGATGTATGCGTACGCTTTCACGAGCACGGCAAAATTGCCGTAAAAGCCCCTGATTTTTCCAATCGAGTGCGGGCGGTC
>CAZWMM010000087.1:0-3932 GCA_964634985.1 Hadarchaeota archaeon (SeqCode) | reverse complement strand
TAATTTTAATTGGGCCCGTGGCCAAGCTAGGATAAGGCGGCAAGTCGTTAGACCCGCAAGCCTTCTACGATTGGCGGGGAAAGCTGCAGATCCGGGGTTCGAATCCCCGCGGGCCCGCCACCTATTTTCACTTGCAACGCGAGTCCTTAATGATCAGATGAAGCTAATTCTCGCCTCTGCAAAAGACCAAGCTGCTAAAAACATCGCCACGCAGCTGTTGAAACTTTACGATTTCGAGAAATCGCCGAAATTTCCAGGCGCGTACATCCATGGGGATGTTATGCTAATGACGATTGCGGGCGAGGCAACCCAAGTGACCGAGCTAACGGTTAGCGCTGACGAAGTAATTGTCGCATCAAGACACGCCAGCGAATCTAGTAGGCCAACGCTCACAGTCCACGTGCCAGGTGAGCCCGAAAGACTTGAGCTTGCAAAAGCATCCCCGCCGACGATGAAAATCGCCCTCAAAACTTTGGCTTGGGCGCGTGAGGAGCTAGGGCTTGGCTATGAGATCTCGCTCGAGGCGACCCATCACGGGCCAACTAAGCTTGAAGTGCCGGTCACTTTCGTGGAGATAGGCAGCACGCTTGAAAACTGGCGCGACGAGAAAGCGGGGGAGGCTGTTGCCCGAGCGATAATGGCTGCTGCCACCTCACCCATCGAATGCCGTCAAGCGGTGGGACTTGGAGGCCCCCACTACGCTCCCCGCCACACCGAAGTCGTCCTGCACACCGATGTTGGCATAGGACACATCTTGCCAAAATACATAGGAATCGATGGGGGGCTGATCGAACGTGCTATCGCCCGTACGCAGGGTGGTGTCGAGCTGCTCGTGCTTGACTGGAAGGGAATGAGCAAGGAACAAAGGTTGGTTTCCCAGCAGATAACGAGCAAACTACGCGTTTGTGTAAAGCGTGCGGGGGAGATTTTGCTTTAGGCAAAGCTTTAAATCGACTTGAGGAAAATTGACCAACATGGATAGAAGGGATTCGATTGGAAAAAACCGAATCATCCGTGTTCAACTCTGCAACTGGATTTAAATTCGAGAAGTCCGGGATTTCAGCCCCATCGAAAAGAGAAAAAGTACTAACGCCCCCGGAGACAATGACAAACGAAGAATTAGAGCAAGTTTTAAAACAGGCGAAAGCTAGGATCGCCGTCGTCGGGTGCGGTGGCGCGGGGGGAAACACGATTTCGCGCATGATGGGGGTCGGAATCTGGGGCGCCGACACGATCGCCATCAATACGGATGCGCAGGATTTGCTCTACACGACGGCAGACCGGAGGATTCTCATAGGGCGCGAAACAACTGGAGGTTTAGGTGCGGGCAACGACCCAAAAAAAGGAGAGGCTGCTGCGAGGGATGACGAAGCGATAATAAAGGATCACGTTTACGGCACAGATATGACGTTCGTGACATGCGGCCTCGGAGGAGGAACAGGAACCGGCGCTGCTCCTGTGGTCGCTGAGATCGCGAAGAAACTTGGGGCGCTGACCATCGGCATCGTGACTTTGCCATTCACCGTTGAGGGGACGAGGCGAAGGCTGAATGCCGAACAGGGACTCGCACGCCTGCGGGAGGTCACGGATACCGTGATCGTAATCCCGAACGACAAATTGCTCCAGCTCGCACCAGACCTGCCGATAGGTGCGGCATTCAAAGTCGCAGACCAGCTATTGATGGACGCCATAAAAGGGATAACCGAGATGATCACCAAACCTGGCTTGATCAACCGCGACTTCGCGGATGTGCGTACAGTCCTCCAGAACGGCGGGGTGGCGATGATCGGCATCGGTGAATCCGATACTGACAACCGCGCGGAGGAATCGGTTGGGGAAGCTTTAGAAAGCCCGCTGCTTGACGTCGACATAACTGGTGCGAAGGGCGCTTTAGTGAATGTAGTCGGCAGCCCGGATGTGAAGCTGGAGGAGGCGGAGAAAATAGTTTCTCGTGTATCCGAATCACTTGACCCAGATGCTCAAATGATTTGGGGCGCGCAGATATCCGAGGAGATGAAAAATGCTGTGCGCGTTATGGTGGTTCTCTCGGGCGTTCACTCCCCTTACGCTCTAGGGCCAGGCGAAAAGCTTCCAAAGAGGGGGAAGCCCATCGACATTGAACTGGAGTCCCTATAGATGCGAAATTTCCTTTCCAATTGCAAGCGCGTGCTGCGGGTAGCGAGAAAACCGGGTAAGGGCGAATACCTTCAAGTGGCGAAAATCACGGGGCTAGGCATCCTCCTCATAGGTTTTATCGGGTTCATCATAATGCTCGTGGGACGAGTTATCTTATAAGGCGATGGAATGGAAGAAGAGGCCCTAAAGCCGGCGATCTTCGCCGTGAGGTCTACGATAGGTCAAGAAAAAAATACCGTGGACATCATCGTGACGAGGACGAGGAACTTTAACTTGCCGATCAAAACCGTGTTCGCACCCCCCGGGGTAAGGGGCTACGTGTTCGTCGAGGCTATCGGCAAAACCACTGTGGAGAAAGCTCGAGTCGGGATCAAGCATGCTAAAGGGGTCCTCTCCGGGGAAGTCCCTATGAGTGAGGTCGAGCATTTCTTCGAGCCAAAGCCCGTGGTCGTGGGGATGGGGGCAGGGGACATTGTCGAGCTGATTTCGGGTCCATTTCGGGGCGAGCGGGCGAGGATAATCAGGATAGATGAGTCGAAAGAGGAGGTAACCGTCGAGCTTTTCGAAGCCACCGTGCCGATCCCGGTCACGGTTCGAGGAGATTTCGTGAAGGTGATCCAGAAGGAGGAGACGAAGTGAAGGCGAGCGATGTGAAGCCGGAGATGCGGCGCATCGACCTAGATTTGAAGATAGTCGAGATCGAGGAGCCACGTCCCTACGTCAGCCGAACGGGGCGAGAGGGTAGGGTGACAACAGCTATCGGGGAAGACGACTCTGGACGAATAAAGGTTTCACTTTGGGACAAGGACATCGAACGCGTCAATGTGGGCTGCACAATTCGAATCCGCAACGGCTACGCGAGGCTTTTCCGCGACGAAGTGCACGTTAGCGCGGGCATATACGGCAGGCTTGAGGTCGCCGAGTAGCCAAGGCTGAATACCACAGCTTTTTTAGCGCTTGGGGCTTACTTTTGAAAGATGGGCTTTTAAGGCGATTCCATGGAATCGAGGGTCAAGGTGCTGGTAGAAGGAGGAAAGGCCAACCCCGGGCCACCCTTGGGTCCAGCTTTAGGCCCCCTTGGAGTTAACATAGGGCAGGTCGTCGGTAAAATAAATGAGCAGACCGCCACGTTCGATGGCATGAAGGTTCCGGTCACCGTGATAGTGGACAAGAAGACCAAACGATTCGATATCGAGGTAGGTTCACCACCAACCGCTGCACTCATTAAGAAGAAGCTGGGTCTCGATAAGGGGGCGAAAACCTCCGGCACCGAGGTTGTCGGGAACCTAACCCTCGCCCAAGCGCTCGAGATCGCGAAGCTTAAGGTGGGAAGTACCTTGGCGAAGGATCTGAAGGCCGCGGTCAAAGAGGTGCTTGGGACATGCTTGAGCATGGGTGTCACCGTCGATGGGAAGAGTGTCTGCGAGGTGCAACGTGAAATATACGAAGGAAAACACGAAGAGGTGCTGAAGTAATGCCCGTTTCAAGCGAGAACTTGCTCAACGCCATCAAGCTGATGCGGGAGAACAGCCCAAAGCGAAAATTTGTCCAGAGTGTCGACCTATCGATCAATTTGAAGGACATCGACCCAAAGAAACCTGGGGGACGCATCACAGAGGATGTCGTGCTCCCCCATGGAGTTGGCAAGCCGCAGAAGGTCTGTGTCTTCGCTGAGGGGGAGCTGGCACGCTTGGCACGCGAGGGGGGGGCCGACCTCGTGCTCGGGCGCGCAGACATCGAAGCACTCAAACAGGAGCGAAAGCGAGCGAAAAAAGTAGCCGATGAATTTGATTTCT
>CAZWMM010000086.1:0-3961 GCA_964634985.1 Hadarchaeota archaeon (SeqCode) | reverse complement strand
CTTATCCCTATAACGGTTGAGCAGGTAAGATGTTATGACTACTTTACTCCACACGCCCACTACTCTCATCTCCATGCTAAAAAAGGGATTCTGCCTCGGTGAACTCGCGCCCCGTCTTCGGCATGGTCGTCACCAAAATCTCTTCCGGCTTCTCAAAGGCTTGGACCGCGTGTGCGTGGCGAATCTCCTCATAGGCTTGGAAATGCTCATCCGGAACCTTCTCCCAAGTCACATCTCTGCCATCATAATGCTTAGTCCATGTCTTGCTCTGCCCGTAGAAGCTCCTCATCTTCTTGAGGGTGTCCAAGTCCGCCTTCCCGCGTTCCTGCAACATTATGTCAGCGGTGCAGAAAAGCGCGAGTTGTTGCGGCACGAACTCAGGGTCGGGAACCGTCAGAACCATGTTGGCCACGTATTTCCGTATGAAGTTGTACCGGCTAAAAAAATTTTTCACTTTTGGGTGCATGTACTGGATGTTGCTCCGGTGGAAGTAAACGGCTATGTCATCCCATCCCATTATCGGAAGCTTCACCCGGAGGTCGACACTCCTCTCGATGGTGTGGCGAACCTCCTCAAAACTAAAATTGAGATACGGATACTTCTGGTGAATCTCCCCCCTCGCCTTACTACTGTTAACGGTGAAAACCTGTCCCTGCGGAAATTTGCGCATCAACCCACTACTGAGATCCCAAGGGAAGGGTGACACATGCCAACCCTTATACACGGCATCGACGGCCTCACTGAGTTCCTTAGTCTTCGACTCTTCCCCGCACTTTGGGCAACCCAACTCGAAAACATAGGGTTGCCCAGCATCCCATTCATGCTGACACTTCATGCAGACATGCGGCTCAAGCACGAAGCTCAAGACCTTATCCCAAGCCTGAACAATACGGTACAACATTCTCAGCATTAACGTGGTTTTTCCCTTCCCCAGTTCACCCCAAATGATGACGACATTATGCCAGTCCTCGAAAATAGCGCGGTCGACTAACTGGTTTAGCTGGGCGATTTGGAGGGGGCTGACTTCACCTTTCGCCAGCATTTTGGGCTCCCATCGCTTGCCGGAGTGCCCTGTAAAAGTCCGCTGTCGTCATCTGACCCATCGCACCGTACTGGGCTATCTGGAGGGCGATGATGCTCGTGGCTACCTTCACCTTATTGTCTCCCACATTTTCGATGCGGTGTTCAGCCCCGGTACGGGCGAATGACCGGATGATGCCGCATATCTTCGTTAGGTGGATTTGTAACTCGCTCCTAAGCCTCTCCTTTGTATCCGGGTCGTGGAAGAAGTAGAGGTGGTCTAGACTCTGCCGGAAGAACTTAATCGTGCGATTCAACTCCGGGATAAGCTGTCTCCCAAACTCCAGGATGTCAATAACCTCCTTCGCCGTGGTGATCTCAGGAACCGTCTGACCCATGCCTTGGGTCTTTATCCACTTCTCCAATGCGTCGGCCCAGCGACGGCTACTCATGAAGTCCCAGAACCCGCCTTTCTGCGGCGTCTGTTGCAGTACGACTTGGCCCGGACTCGGGCTTCCCTCACCCTTCGTAGCTTGAAGCGGGACCGGAAGCGGAATGCTGGGGGACCGGGGTTCAAGCCCCTTCAGCTTAAGTTCTATGCCTAAGACTGTCTGGTAGGCGTGACCGACTTCCTCACTCAAGTCAAGTAATCTGTCTAGAAATTCATCGGCCACTTTCTCGCTAAAAATGTCCTCCTCAAATAACTTCATTAGGCTCTCTGTCTTTTCCTCTGCAAACTGGGGAATTTGGGAAAGCCTGTCCACGGTTGACTTGAAGTCCTCAAATATCTCCGCCACATAGCCTAGAAGCCGTTCCTCCTCGGTCACTTCAGCCACCTGCTAAATATTTTCCTGCCTATCGGGATAAGGAAGAAGCCGATGACCGTCACGCCCAGTATGGCATAGGTGTGCTCCGGCTCCTTTAGCTCGACATGGAGCAGGGCGAGTATGTTCGGGGCGAGGAGGTAGGCGGCGAGTGCGACGAGTAGCTGCTTCCAGCTAAACCATTGCTTCACGATCTCGCTTATGGTTGTTTTCACCTTGGGCATCTCTAACACAGTCAGCGGCTTTTGGTCTAGGGCGCTGGCTAGGCGGTCACAGAGGCTTCTAACCTGCGCCGTATCCTCCCGTTCTTGCCATAACTGTCTCTTGAGGGCGTCCCGTTCCTCTGTCACAATTAGGAGGCGTTCCAGATTTCGGGCGGCATCTGGGAGATATTTTATAAATTCTAGCCCCGTATCGTATCTTTCCTGCTCTTCCTCGTTCATCTCCGCCAACTTTTCGTTCAGTTTAACGCCTATAAACTCAAACCCTCCCTCCGTGCCCTTGGTATAGGCATCTTGGACGCCATGCACATACAAGCCCCCACCCTCCGTATCGACATCCATGAACCTCTGATCCTCGGGATTGGCATCAAACATCAGAATCACTTTGTCACCATTGCTGTTCTTCATTGCAAAAAGCTGGAAGGACATCACGAAGTCCCTCATATTCGCCAGAACCTTCCGCACCTTCTTATCTTTCTCGCTTCTAATGGTGGTTGAGAAATAATGTTCCATGGTCATGCGGGCGGTCGTCATCGGCCCGGAGAAGAGTCCAAATCCCTTGGGAAGCCACATCGTCACATTGCCCACGAAACGCTCATTCGGGAGAGGCAGTTCGACGCGGGGCTTCCAATAAAGCATGTAGAATAGGACGAGGAAGATGATGCCTCCGGTTAATGCGGCGAGGAAGGGGAAGATGTCTAGCCAGTTTATATTAGGGAGGAAATTCAATTGCATATTAATCCTTTTCTCCCCAAGCCAAAACCTTCCCAAGAGTCCTTTTAAGATCGCTTAGTGCCGCTATCCCGTCATCTGTGATGGAATAGATTCTCCGGCCATTCCCAACCTGAGTAACCTCAATCCAGCCACAAAGCAAAAGTTTCTCCAGATGCTGGCTTAGCGAAACCCACGAAAGATTGGCTCTATACATTATTAAATTAGGCTTTTTGGCACCCGATGCAATAACGGATAAAATGTCAATTATAATTTCGATTTGCCCACGTTTCTTACAAATATCCGAAAAAAGAATCAATTTCCACAAAGCTAATCACCTCCCTGCTTGATAGTTGCCCACCTCATTCCCTTCAACCTCCTCACCTCCAAGTAGAAGACGGCGGCCATTGTTATAACTCCGAAAAGCGAAACTATTGACAGCATACTATTTGTTGTCACAGCCCGGTTCTGCCGCTCCATCGCGCTCTGTATCGCATTATATGTATCCTGTAGGTCCTTCGCTATCTTCGCGGTGACGGCCTTCGCCACATCCATCTCGCTGGGATATGAGGGTTCCTTAGTCATGCTCAGCGTGACATGGATGACGACATCTTGAAAGACGCTGAACAGGCTTATGCCCTGCACTGGCAGGCTTCCGCTCCACACGCCTATCAGGATCGTCTGGTTCGTCGGCTCCTCGTAGCGGAGTTCAACTGTGAAGCGATATGTGTCCACATCGCTCGCTATGAACTCCAAGAAATTGGGGCCCCCACTATGCTTGTAGAGGCTCGCCCCCACCGTGCTGATGTCGCTTATGCTATGGTTATGCGTGTAGGCGTAGTTGACCGTCAGCCTAGTGGGGACATAACACGGTATTTCCAGGGTGTATTCATGGGGGACAGAAGGAACCTCTTCCGCTGTCCCAGTTGAGTCTGGAGCTCTCGCTGGCATCTGTAACCCAACTAGCGCGAGAAACAGGCAAATAGCTAAAATCGTTCTCCTCTTACTCATTTTCCAAATCCTCGGCAAACCTATCTCTCATCGTTTTGGCGCGGCTTTTACCTAGCGGGTGAGCATCAGGTGGTGGGGCGATTACTTCATTTTCCGCTTCTTTCTCTCTCGGCTTCCGCCCGCGTCTCACGGCTCTTGGGGATAGAGGGCGAGTCCGTGCCAGTTTCTCGACCC
>CAZWMM010000085.1:0-4027 GCA_964634985.1 Hadarchaeota archaeon (SeqCode) | reverse complement strand
CTTTCCACTTATCAGCGAGAAATCTAGTTATCCCGGATGAATCTCTCGGCCCCACCATTACCTCCCATTTGGTTAGGTCCTCTATCTCCCCGCTCAAGCGAGCTGCGAAGCCTGGCACGATCAACTTCCTATGCTTCACTTTATCTTCTATTCCAGATTCCTTAATTGCAGCGGCGATCTTCTCAGAAGTCAATTTCCGTCCAGCGATAGAGGATTCGACGCTTAATCCTTCGCTATCGACGACCAATAGATAGCAACTCGTTTTAGAAGCTTCGATGTCACTCGCGACCGTGAAGTAAGTCAGGGCAAAGTTTGAGGTGAACAGCACGGGCGAGTTCTCATCCGGCTCTCCGATTGTCCTCAGTCCTGGCTCCACGCTGACTGGCTTTCTGGGGTCTGTATAAATATTCTCCCTAAGCATGACTAGTGGCAAAATAGCCCATACATCCGCGCTCATCAGGATCAAGAGATCGACATACCTCATTATCATGATAGAAGCTAAGCAAGTTTCTTCCCACTTCGTAACCTCGGGACTCTTACCCTCCTCTTCCCAAACTGCGATCGGCGTGCCGAGCAGGGGGAAGCCGAGGAGATCATCATCATCTTTGATCGCAGCTATTCTCAACATGGACAAATTATTGATCACGTTTCTCACACCTCCGCCAAACTCAGCTCCAGGATCTAGTACTAAATCCTCTACTCCGTATGCTATCAGGGTTTTAGCGAGCGATCTAAGCATTTTCAGCTCGTTTGGCGAGTAAATGGCGAGTGGGCATTCATATTTTAGTGCTAACTCACCCATCTCCTTCCAATTATCCTTGGTGGCCGCATAAATGAGTGGTTTTCTTCCTTTGACCGCGAGCAAACCTCGCTCAAGGACCATAGGGTCGAACGACCACAAGATTAAGGGCTTGTCAGTGATATCAGCAACTTTTTTAACCATATGTTCAAATTTGGTGGGATCTCCTGAAGTTGATCTGATCGCTATCATGTCCAGCTTCAGCTCTCTGCCTATGTAGGTGTATTTAAATTTCGTGACCCCATCAACCTTTTTCAACACCTCTTCCTCGGGCATTTCATCATCGATGGTAACAGCGATGGGCGGTGGATTCATGTATCTATATTCATGTCTCCGGAGAACTACCTCGCCGCCTATTTTTATTCGATTACCTCCAGTGCCCATCATCACTTCTTTCACTGGAGGCTTCAGGAGTTCCCTTAACTTCTCAAGATTCGCTTTATACTTACTTTCAAAGATTTCCGGGCATTCATCGAGGGAAGTAGTTTTCTCGGCGAGTTTTGCAGCGAACGCCATGCAAACTTTGGCTTCGCATTTCCCACAATTGGATTTCGGGAGCAGTGGGTAGATGTCTAAGGGACCCACTTTTTTCTTCTTAGCCGCCATTTGTTCACTTCCCAATGCCTAACCAGCTAGCAAAAGTCGGTGGTTTCTTTTCACCCATGGACCATTCGATAACATCTTTCAGAGTTCTCATCGCTGCTGGATGCAACATAATGTAAAGATCGTTGCCAGCCAATAGGTATGAGATAGCAGCCACGGTTTCCCAGGCAGGCCCCCTGAACTCCCGTGGACCGAGCTCCGGGTTGGGCAACCAAGCTTCTCTCGCTCCCCAAGAGTTCGCGGTTGCAGAGCCCATCGGGCATTGGACTTCTTCATCCCCCAATAAGCCCGCTAAGCGTATCCGCTCCATTATCGAGAACGCGTATTCTATACCGTAACCCAAGGGTGCTGAGGTTGGATCTATCACTATTTGCTCCTTCGGGATGTAATCGAAGAGCCTCCTGTTGAGCTCCTTGATCTTGGCGATATCCATAGGTGACCAAGCGAGCACAACTTGTCCGTACTCCTTGGCAGCTCTGGCTACGGGTTCCCACATGTCCGAGGTTGCTGAGCTCAGCAGGATCCGTTCGCCTTCACACACCTCCGCGACTTTTGGCAAAAGCTCAGCGTCCTTCTCTGGATTTCCCGATCCACCGACTATTAGCGGGACATCAACCGCTTGTAATACTTCTTCGACAAGCTTGGTGCATTTGCTAACTGGAGTATTCTTAGAACCAGGATCGGCACTAATTAGTTCGAGGTCGATGAGATCGGCTCCAAATTTGTCAACACAAAGTTTGGCCCACTTGACGGGATCTTGTACAGCATCCCCCAAAACTGCGCTCACTGGTCCTGGAAGTGGTATGGGCATGTCGAAAACATCGCCAGCGACGACCGGAACATGGGGTATGGGGCCCTCAAACAAATGTAATGGAGGAGTCGTCTCACCACCTACTGTTAATGTCTTACGCCTGGTCCCCCCATCAGCCTTGGTTGCTCCCAACGTCACTTCAACGATACGCCCAGGATATTCCCTGATGGGCGGAGAAAAATCAACTTCCATGATGGTTGTAGGTTTAGGGGGCAGCGCTGAAATGACTGGCCTAAATGCTATCTCTAAATCTCCTGCATCAATCGTTATGCCTTCGAGCTCGACCTCTTCATACTGCTCAAAGATTTTCAAAAGTTTCCCTAGCGCATTACCTTCCTTTTCTTCCTTCACTGTTTATCTCCTTTCATTTTTTTCTGCGAAGAATTATCTTCTCAGCGTAGATCTTTGCATTCTTGAGAGTTAGGGTCAAACCACCCGCGGCTGCAGGAAGGGCGACACCGGAGAAAGCGGGTGCAATGGCCTCAGCTTCGGTAACTACAGGAGGCGCAGCGGCCTCGACTGCCTTCATACGTTCAACGATCGGGTGATCATGAGCTATCAGCCATAATTTCAGCTCCTCTATGTTTTTAGCATCGTTTTCGGTAGGGATTTTGTCTGCCACCTCCTTCGGGATGAAATCTTTGACCCTCTCCTTTGCCTCAGCGGGCATCCAGACTATGCGATTCCATCCGCCATCTACCTGGAGGAACTTCGGGGACCTCATGTACTCGAACGATAAGCCGTGGAAGCCATCGACCTGTCTCCCCCCCGCCGTGGAATCCGCCATGGTCGAGAAAGGTATCCCATTGACGGCCGGTCCCCTGAAATCCCTGTGGACTATCCCCATCCCGTCCACCTCTGGCATGTAGAACGCGATCGCCTCGAAACACCCGCAAGAAGTGTGTGGGTACCCAAAAGCCGTGTACAATTGGACGCGAGAAACCTCTCCTAGCGATTTTTCCTTGACCGCTGTGTTGGCGCCCTCCCATTCGCCCGCGAATTCATCGATCGTCTTTCCTTTCTTTACCTCGTATATCGGACCCTTCGGGTCGACCTTCGAGGCGGCCCTTCCGTCGAACCAGCTTATGGAGCCGCAGTTGGAATATCGCTGAGGAGTTATCACGCAAACATGAGTAGGGGCGAAAGATTGACAAAGCGTGCACCCATAGAAAACTTCAACCTCCTCATCCTTCATCCCTCTGGCCCTAGCATCCCTGGCCTCGTAAATCTTGAGAGCCTCGGGATGCATTTTCTCAACCTCTGCTGGGTCGGTGATAAACGTGATTTGGATTTTCTCGATAATCGGGCACTCGCTTTTGTACAATCTCGTCAAGACTTTCCCGATCAATTCGAGGGTTAAGCCCCTTTTAACGGATTTCTTGCTCACGCGCAGCCAGATTATGTCACGCTGGTTCAGATGCATGAGGCCCTCGACATAGTTGGAGAAATAGTGAATGCGTCGCTCGAAGACTCCTTCCATCTCCCCCTCCAACTCTTTACCAGCGACCTCGATGTAGATGCCGAGAGGAGTTATGGTCCCTTCCTTCATGGCGGGAAAGTCGGGACCTTTCACGGTAACCTTACCATCCTCGATCTCTTTCATGGGTTTGACCCTGAGGAGCTCGAATTTGTGCTTCACTTTAGGGCCACCTAATTCTGCATGCATATCAGGCCCACGGATTCTCTCTCCTTCGTAGACTACTCCAACGTCGACAGGGATGTCTGAAAACATGCTTTTTTCACTCATCTAAAACACCCTAAGGAGACCCCCTGCTTTAGCTGGGGGAGGAATTGGGGTTTATAAATTACTTTCG
>CAZWMM010000084.1:0-4064 GCA_964634985.1 Hadarchaeota archaeon (SeqCode) | reverse complement strand
TTCTCCGTAGGGTTTTCGCTCTCCACGTTCGCTGAAAGCTATAACTCTCTTGGGCTTTATCCGGTCGATCAGGACCGCTAGTGAACCGTCCTCCACGCGGAGCAACGGGTTCTTGGGAGGAGCAACACCCGCAAGGAAAAGGTGCTCCAGCAGACCCTCGAATCGGTGGAGCATCCGGGGAAGGCGGGCGGATGGGTCAACGGTGATGAGTTTGTCGTGTCTGGCGTGGACGTGGACACGTAGTAACCCCTCTTGGTTAAGCGGGGCATCAATCGCAAGCAACAGACAAAAGTGGATGATGTCTGGTCTCCCCCTTCGGTCGCCGTTAGGAAGTTTTTTCATCGCTTGGTGGTGAAGGCTAGAATTCAGAAGAAGCTCCCTTGGATGTCTTCCCCGTCGCCTAGCGTGCCATCTAATGACGGGGTGGCTAGCGATCTCCTGGGGCACAGTCTCTAGCTCGGCATCGGCCAAGATCAAGTACAACACGCGGCCACCAACCTAACCTCAGTAGGGTGTCGTAACTGCTACCTAAAACAATATCCTGAAAGATTACTAACGGTACCTAGGCGCTAAACTCAACGTGCACCGATGGCTGCAACCTCGATCTCCCGAGGGATTCCTATATCGGCAACTATTATCTCGCCCGTGTAATTTCTCGCTCTGATAAATCCTCTTTTCATCCGATGAAAGGTCACCGTACAGGTTGCTCTGATCGCAACCCCGTGGATTTCGCCTGTCGATGGATTCAACCCCGTGGGAGCATCCACCGAAACTACCTGAACGCCAGACTCATTTATCAAACGCACCACGGATGCGTAAGGTTCCTTCAGCGGACCCCTCAAACCTGTTCCCAGCATGGCATCGAGGATCACGTCCATTCGTTTCAGGATGATCTTCATTTTCTTGGAGTCTAGAGGTTTTTCAACCACGTGGATTTTGATGTTTCGCTTCATTTTTTTGATCACGTTCCAGTTTCGGCTAGCCTCTTCGGTGCGGATGTTACCAGGGTCTCCGATCAAGAAGACATGCACCTTGGCCCCGTGGTTAACCAAGTGTCTAGCTGCAACGAATCCATCTCCACCGTTGTTTCCGGTCCCAGCGAAAACAACTACTTTTGATCTGGGGCCAAACTTTTCCATCACCGTCCTCGCAACGGCACTTCCGGCATTCTCCATTAATAACAGGCGCGGGAGCCCAAATTCCACGGCTTTCTGATCTATTTTAGCCATTTCTTCTGCGGTGATGGTTTTGATCGCCGACTTTGGCATTCTTAAGCACCAACTTTTGATTGTTAAGCTTTGTTGAAATTATTGAACAACATCCCTATCAAGTTTCTACTGACTGTAACTACGATCAATGGTGCGGCAGGCGGGATTCAAACCCATGCTACAGGCTTGACAAGGCCGAGTATTCAGACCTGTGTAGTGCCAACTAAATTGAATAATTTCACGAGTGTTTAGGCACTACGCCGGCTTCAGTCTTTTGAGATAGAAATCTAGAGCGTTCACGACCTTCCGCTTGAAAAACCCCACGAGCCGGTACGCGGCAAACTTCGTCTGGGCCTCCTCCAGCATCCTGAAATAGCGCACGCGCTCCCCCTTGGTGATCACGATGGGCGGGTAACCGTTTTTCATTAGGGCCCAGTTGGCAAGCAGGCGCCCCACCCGCCCGTTCCCGTCCACGAAAGGGTGAATGGACTCGAAGTCGATGTGGGTGAGCGCAGCCAGCTTTATAGGGTCATGTTTTTTCGGGTTGTGGTTGAGTTCGCGGAGGAAGCCCCGCATGAGCCCCGGCACCTGGTCTGGTGGTGGGGGCACGTAGGAGGAGCCGCGGAGATAGACCTGCACCGGCCGGTAAACCCCTAGGTATGCATCGACGATGTTCTTCATGGTCGCGCGGTGGAGTTCAAACAAATCGGATCCGGATAGTGATTCCTCCCCCTCCTCGACCCAGCTGAACACGAGGTTCACGGCATCCCGATGCCCCCGGGCCGCGAGGTAATCCGTGAGGGGCTTGTTTCCGACCACTATCCCCTCCGCCAGCAGGGTGGCGGTCTCCTTTGGAGAGAGGGTGCTCCCCTCGATCGCCGTCGAGTGGTATGTCCAGAGGATGACCAGCTCATCCCTCAGCCTCTCCTCCAAGACCTTCGGAAAAGGGCGTAGGGAGTCGAGCACCGCTTTCTTTTTTGCTATCTGTTCATCCAGCGCTCGCTCGGTTTTTTCAAGAGCTTTTTTTATCTCGGGCATTTTCATGTTTTTTTCCCTAGCGTACCTCTCAGCATCCTCGCGCTTGCCCAGATATTTCACTATGTCTTGGTACACCAGCTTGCCTTCGCGCCTGCTTTCGACCAAGTAGAAATAGTGCTCGCCGCTGATGTACTTCGCTCGGATGAACGCCATGATTTTGATTATGTAGTGCTAAATTTATAAGCTTTTCTATAAATTTTTTGGCACTACAAAGAAATCACCGTATGGGAAATTTTCCAATAATAAGTCATGATGGTGCGGCAGGCGGGATTCGAACCCGCGTTGCGGGCTTGGCAAGCCCGTGTCTTAACCAAACTGGACCACTGCCGCCCATCTTCAATTAGTTCGTGAACAACTTAATTAATACTTTTTAGGACTTGACGATGAGCAATGTAAACAGAATGAAGATTCCCTAATCTTCCAGCAGTGTTTAGGTAATCTTGTAATGATTCTTCCAATCAAAACATTTGGAGTCCCATAATAAAACCAAGCTAGACTACCAGGTCCCTTGCCTAACATATCCTCACATTGAGGCATGGTAAGCCAGTTTTCAAGCTCTCCACGAAGAAGAGCCCCCCACTACCTGGAATTGTAGGGTAGCCTCCGTCCGTTGGGACTTCATCGTGCACCAAACTTTCAGCCTGGTGCAGGGCAGTAGGCCCGCTTCCCGCGCTTAGCCTGCGCCTCGGACTTCCATCGCCTTCATTCGACGCGACACTACGCGGGAAATTCTCATCCGGAGATGAGCATAAAGTCTTGAAGGTTTTATAGTCAAGAACCTTGAGAGCAAAGGCCGCAGCGGCACACTTGTGCACATCTAGCCCAACAAGCGGTGAGAGCTTCTCACCGAGCTTGGTCGTGTAGGCCTCAGAACGCTTCTCCGCGCCGCACTTGTGTTTGAGTATTGAGCTCAATCTGTAATGAGGGATGCGCTTGACCTTTCGGTTAGCCTCGCGGTTAGCATTAAATTTTTGCGTGTTGAGCTTGCCGTAAACAACCTTTGCACCGTAGTGTTCAGTGATGTTTCGTATTTTTTTCACAGTCGCGTGGAGTAAGTTACTTGTTTTGTTCCTTGAAGCATACTGCACCTCATGGCAATTGATTTTTCCAACAGCAAGTACGCGTTCCTCTTCAGCGACTGCGAAATCGATGTGCCCAGCATTTATGTCGAGGGCCATAACGCGCTTAGATTCTTGTTTTTCAACCTCAGGAACCTCGACGATTATCCGCACATCCTGACCTTTGCCGTTATCTCTGCGCTTGAGCACGACAGTGTAAGGGGATTTTCCATCAAGCAAGTGGCCGTAGCTATCTAGGTACTTCCTAGGAATGAAAATCTCAGGATAAATCCAGCGCTCACTCGTCCCCTTTTCAGGCTGAGCATTAATCCGCAGCATAAGCTTGCCATTCTTGCTGATGATACGTGCGTTGAGATTTCCGTACTTCCTTTTATCGCCCCGGGAGATGATTAGTGAGTTCCTACGTTCGCTGTATTCCTTTCCTGAGATCTCGCCAGCTTCGCGCTGGCGCTGAAGCTTGAGTCCACCGAAAGTCACATGCGGGGGCAGGTCTTTGATTGAGTGATAAGCATCTTGCGCATAGCGGGAATTTATTCCGAGTTGCTTCTGCAAGGTTTGCTCTATCCCGGCTTTCGGATTGCCCCGCTGTTTCAGCATGTACGCCCTGCGCCTAGCGTTTCCGAATCGGCGGAAGAGGTCTGATAGGTGTTCCTCATCCCGTGAATCAATCTTTACGACTGTAGCAGGTATCGTCAATTTGGACATGTAACTTGTTCACTGATCGGATGGTTGTTGTATT
>CAZWMM010000083.1:958-4089 GCA_964634985.1 Hadarchaeota archaeon (SeqCode) | reverse complement strand
CCGAAGGGTTTGAAGAAAGCTTCCGAATTGCCTGATCCGATCCTCACCCCTACCACTAAAGCGGAAACCGGGCACGATGTGGAGATCACCGAAAAAGATGTGGTTGAAAAACTTGGCGAGGGTACCGCAGGCCAGATAAAAGAAATCTGCATGAAAATCTATGAGCGGGTTTCAAAAAAGGCGAGAGCCAACGGCATCATCGCCGCGGATACAAAATTCGAGTTCGGTTTCTGTGATGGAGAGCTGATCTTGATAGACGAGGTGTTCACGCCAGACTCTTCCAGGTTTTGGCCGCTCGACGGCTATGAGGTTGGGAAAGATCAATACAGCTTCGATAAACAGTACGTGCGGGATTATCTCTTGGGCATCAAGTGGGACAAAAAGCCTCCAGCTCCAGAGTTACCCGAGGAAGTGATATCCCAAACGTCGAAGCGATATGTCGAGTGTTATGAGAGGTTAACTGGGCGAAAATTCTAACCAAAAAATTAAAAACCCCAAACAGAAGTTGTTCCGATGCCATGCCCGATTTTCTGAGGGAATCCTGCGGCGTCTTCGGGGCGTACAGTTTAGATGGCAGGCCGGTAACCCCTTACCTCTATTGGGGGCTGATATCCCAGAACCACCGTGGGCACCATTCTCATGGTTTCCTCACGTTTGCCGAAGGATTTAGGCTGCACCACGGGCTGGGCCTTTTGCCCCCCGTTAGGCACCCCCTCATCCAGCGATTATTCAAAAAACTCGGGGGGCGTGCGGGGGTGGGACACGTGAGGTATGTCACATCGGGTGGAGATGCTAAACAACGGCTTTGGAGGGATGCCCAGCCACTCATCGTCGGCGGTGCAAACGCGAAGATAGGTCTCGCGTACAACGGTAACATCGTCAACGTCGCTCAGCTCAGGGCGGAGCTTCGTCCAAAGTTCGGGGATTTGTCATTTGCATCGGATGTGGAGTTGCTCAGCAAAAAATTGCTACACGGATTGAGGAAAGGCTCTGATTTGACCTCCTCCGTGTCGGCTTGCATGCGAGAAGTGGAAGGATCTTTTTCTGTGGTGGGATTAAATCAAGATGGAGATTTCTTCGCTTTTAGAGACCCCCTGGGGATAAAACCCCTCTGCTATGGGTGCAGCGGGGACAATGAGGTTTTCGCGGTGGCATCCGAGAACGTGGGCCTAAACATCAATAATTTCCGGTACGAGTCCGAGGTGAAGCCGGGTGAGCTGCTCACATGGTCGAAGGAAGGCTTTAAGCGAGAGCAGCTCGTGAGAAGTGAAAGGCAGGCCTTCTGTAGTTTTGAGTTCGCCTATTTCGCTAGGCCTGATTCAGTTCTGAACGGTACCAAGCCCGTGTACAAAATTAGGGAAGCCTTCGGGAGGAATCTGGGGAAGGAGGACCCAGACATAACGAAGAAGGTTGACATCATAGTCTCGATACCAGAAACCGGTGACGACGCAACTTATGGGATGCACGAGCAAACGGGAATTCCTTGGGAGCGGGCGCTGAGGAGGCACCGCTACGTGACTGATCGTGCGTTCATCGTCAAGCCCAAGGAGCGCGAGACGATAATAACAAAGAAGTTGAACGTGGGCGATGAGATAAAGGGAAAAAGAGTTGCGGTGGTTGAGGATTCGATCGTGAGGGGCGACACCTGCCGCAGGGTGATCAAAAAAATCAGGGAGGCCGGGGCTAAAGAGGTGCACATGTACATCACCTTCCCGCGGATAATCTCACCGTGCTTTTATGGCATCGACATGGCAACCTTCGGCGAGCTAGTGGGGGCGAAGCACGATGCGGCTGGGGTGGCGAGGATCATTGGGGCCGATTCGGTGCACTATCAATCGCTCGAAAACTTCATCGAAGCAACGGGTATGAGAAGGGAGGAGCTCTGCCTCGGCTGTCTCACTTGCCGATACCCAACGCCGCTCGCGCAAAAACTGGCAGATGGGATGAAAGCCAGATTCGAGAAAGGGGAGAGGGAAATAGGAAGGATTTACGAAACCTCAGCGTGAGTAAAACCAGTCTGGCGTTGCTCTCGGCAAACTTAAAATTTAAGTTTTTACTATTTTCCCATTTTCACCCCTCAAAAACCCCCCTCTTTTCAAGCTCCTGCGTCCTTTTGGCCAATCTGAGGGTGAAACACGAAAATCGCTTCTTTTTTTGGGGGTGGGGAATGTACATTTAATTGGATCAGTGGGGGTCGTGATGAACTCGTGGTTTCCCTGCGCCGTTCGCTAGGGGCTTGATATGCTCCCCCATCCCGGGCAGGAAAATTGGGTAACTAGGCGTCCGGCCGGACCTCACTCGTCGCAGGTGAGCACGACTTTCGGGTTCACGGAAACGAAGAAATGGAGCTCGCCACCACATATCGGACACTTCACTTCATGCACCCCCTATTTACTCACCTTGATGCTCCCACGCTTCCATAGGTTGTCCAATTCCCCAGTAGAATGTCCCTGGGCTGTTTTAGCGTCACAAATGGTCCTAGCCGCCAGAATATCAAGAAAACACAGCTAACGAGGACTGAGACCATTGATGCCGCTAGGAAGAATGGAGGCGCTTCAGACGTTGACGCGGATTGTAAAGGCGCTGGATACATCTCTTCGCTGCTTTTCTCCTCCACCCCGGCGTCCTCGACATCGGTGGTGGTTGCAGTTTTATCTATCGGGGAGGTATCAACAGTATGGTCCGAGACATTTTCTTCATCTGGTGCAGGATCGACATCTAGATTGTTATCCTCCTCCACATTATCAAGGTTGGCTGGACCCTCGGCATCAACGGTGTGGTCCGAGACATCGGTATCGCGCTCTACCCAGGATGGAACTGGATCACTTTCATCTGGTGCCATATCGCTATCAACGGTTTGGTTTGAAACAACTGTGCCGCCCCCCTCCTCTGCCCCGGAGGGTGCCGGGTCGTCTGCTTCGCTTGGTGCTGGATCGTTGTAGTTTAGATCGTTGTCCTCCTCCACGTCCACGAGATCGAGGTTGTCACCCTCGCCTACCTCATTGGGGTGGACCGGGTGTTCTGGATGCTCGGGATAAATTGGGTGGTCAGGACGCTCTGGATGGTCAGGCTGGGCTAGATCGTTGTCCTCCTCCACGTCCACGAGATCGAGGTTGTCACCCTCGCCTACC
>CAZWMM010000083.1:0-858 GCA_964634985.1 Hadarchaeota archaeon (SeqCode) | reverse complement strand
GTTCTGGATGCTCGGGATAAATTGGGTGGTCAGGACGCTCTGGATGGTCAGGCTGACCCTTCGCGACCACCCCTGGGGCGGATGCCATGATTAAAAATACCGCGAGAGATGCAACTAAGAGCATCACTGACAATTTTCCCTTCACCCATTTTTTGTACATTGCATCCACCACCTGTTCTCAGTTCAAAATCTGATTTTTGAGTAATTTAAGGCGGAAAGATGACTCAAATCTTTCAAGACTTCTTGAAACCTTTATAAGGAAACTGAACCGTCCACCAACGTGTGAAAAAGGTCAATTAGGTTCTCCGAAATCTTCTATTTTACCTGAATGTTATCGGGGTGTTTTCAGACTCACATTTTCAAACTTAAAACCGTGGGCGCAATGGGGCGGGTCATCCGGGAGAATCCGCAAAAAGTTATTTTAAGCTACCCTAGCGCTAGCGGGAGTGGTATGGGTGCTTGGGGAGACTTTTCTCGTCCCCCGCTTCAGCAACACTATTGCGACGAGTGCCGCCACAAGAACTCCGATTCCAATCGCGGCGATGGCTACGGTCAGAATCTCCGCTGCCACTGGTGGAGGAACTTCCGCTGCCCCGGTTTCTCCAGTCACCGCGAACACCGAGAAGCTTGGGGTTTGCGCCTCAAGGTAAAGATAGTTCTCATCCTCTCCTGTTATCGTCGTTGGCAGCTCCGTCCACACACCGTCAACACAATGCTCCAGCGTTATGGAATCACCATCGAGGTTGTTGGTGGCGATCCAATCCTGATTGACTTTGATTCCTATCTCGGCATTTTCTATTAAAGTTGGAATGTTTGTGCCGACTTGGAATAACTCGCGGAAATTCTCCTCAGGTGGTT
>CAZWMM010000082.1:0-4093 GCA_964634985.1 Hadarchaeota archaeon (SeqCode) | reverse complement strand
GGGAGCGGTAAAACCTCGATCATAGAGCGAGCGATCTCGATCTTGCGCGAGCGCGGGCTCCGAGCCGGCGGCATTTACTGCCCCGAGATCAGGGAAAGAGGTGTGAGACTGGGCTTCAAGATCATCGACATCATGACGGGGGAGGAGCGCATCCTAGCTCACGTTAATCAGCCTACGGGGCCCCAAGTGAGCAAGTACCGTGTTAATGTCGCGAGTGTGGATGAGCTGAGCGAAAAGGCGATCGAGCGGGCCCTGCTGGAAACAGATTTCGTGGTCATCGACGAGATCGCGCCCATGGAGATACACAGCGAGGGATTCAAGCGCGCGGTGGTTGCTGCGCTCGACTCTCCGAGACCCTTACTCGCGATAATCCATCAACGCACGACAAAGGGCTTCATAGGAAACGTCAAGACCCGCAGCGATGTTCAAATTTTCGAGGTAACACCTAGCAAGTGGGCGGAGTTGCCGATCCAGCTCGCTGAAGCCGTGCACAGGACATCATCGCAGAATTAAATACAAAATTATCGAAAATGAAGGGCTGAGAACTTGCTAACCCAACTCTTGATCGAGGGTCGAACCAAGCTTGAGATTCCAGAGCTCGAGCGCTTCCGAACGCGGACGGGTGACTACGCCCCATCGCTTACCCGCGTGTTCTACAATCCCCACATGGAGCCATGCCGTGATATCTCGGTTGCCGTGGCGCAAGTTTTGGCTCGAGAGCTAGGTAGCCTTAGTGTCTGCGACCCGCTCGCAGGCGTTGGGGTGCGAGGGCTACGCTACGCAAATGAGGTTGAAGGTATAGGTGAGGTTGTCGTTAACGATCGCTCGCTCGAAGCGGTTGAGTTCATCCGGCGCAACGTTGAGCTCAACGAATTGAACAATGTTGAGGTATGCAGCGAGGATGCGAATGTATTGCTCTGGCGCCGTGCCCCCCATTTCAATCTAATCGACTTAGACCCCTTTGGCTCCCCCGCTTCTTTCACCGATGCAGCTTGTGCTTCGCTCTTTCGCAAGAGTATGCTAGCGCTAACGGCAACTGACACCGCCCCACTTTCTGGAACCCATGCCAAAGCTTGCGTGCGCAGGTATGGGGCCAAACCACTTAAAACTGAGTACTCCCACGAGCTGGGAATACGGATTTTGATAAACTTCTGTCAACGCGTTGCTGGAAAGTACGAGCTAGCACTCACGCCCGTGCTCGCCCACGCCGCGAGACATTACTTCAGGATTTACTTGCGGGGGCAACGGAGGGCTGGTGCAGTCGATGGAGTGCTAGCTAACCAAGGCTACCTTTCCTATTGTCATGCATGTGGACGCCGGATTTTGACACAAGGGATCGCTAAAGAGTTACCGAGTGAGTGTGGATGTAGTGGCAAGCTGGAGCACGCTGGGCCACTTTGGCTTGGAAGGCTGCAGGACAGAGAATTCATAAAACGGGTGATCAGCGATTTAGCGGGACGAGATTTCAAACTTGGGCAGCAAGAGCTAGTGTTGCTCAACCTCTGCGCCGAGGAGGCTGATGGACCACCCGCTTTTTACGACGTACACCAGCTATCGAGACGTGCTGGAGTTTCACCGCCAAAAATGGCCGAACTCATAGCGAAGCTCAGGAGATTGGGGTATTTCGCTTCACGCACCCATTTCTCAGGCACGGGCTTTCGAACCAATGCATCAGGGGATGAGATCCTCAGAATTCTCAAAAGCGCCCCTTCGCGATAACGTACACCTCTGCGCTTCCTTTCCTAGATGCCGATGGTTTAGAGATCTTAACGAGCCTGAATTTTTCCCTTACTTCGTCCACGAAATCCTCGAAGAACTCGCCCTGGAATACTTTAACGAGAAACCTCCCACTTGGGCCAAGCGTGGTTTCCGCAACCATTAGCGCTGCATGAGCGAGCCATATCGATCGGGCGTGGTCGACGCTCCACACGCCGGTGATCTTTGGAGAGGTGTCAGAAAGCACCACATCGGCCGCACGAGGGAGGTTTTGTCGAATAAGACCAAGTGTCGAAGGGTGAGTGATGTCCGCGACGATCGTGGCGACGTTATCATGGGGGAGTTTCGCGATTGGCTGGAGGTCGACTCCCAAAACGAACCCTTCATCGCCAACTTGCTCGCGCGCGACCTGAAGCCACCCCCCTGGAGCAGCTCCCAAATCGACAACGACGTCGCCTCGCCGTAGGAGCTTGTAGCGCATGTTCAGCTGACGGATTTTGTAAGACGATCGCGAACGATAACCGGCGCGCTTCGCCATACGGTAGTAGTGCTCCCGCTTTCGCTCGCGCTGGCGTTGCTTAGCCATACCCAACACCCTTTTCCGGCTTCAGGCCACACGCTTTGAACCCAGCCAAAACTCGCTTGAGGAGCTCATGGAAGTCTTGACTGTAAAAGAGGTGGCTCTCACACTTACAATCACTACAGCCAAAACCGCTAATGCTAGAGAGATTTTTTGCGAGCCCCCCTGCCACCGCGCACTCTTTTCGCTCCTCGCTTCGCGCCACTACTAAATCCACCAATCGGGCTCGAGCGAGTAGGTAGTCGATGTGCCAGCGGAGCTTTTTCTGAGCACGCAAATGACGACCGACGCGCTGCTCGAGTCCCCCCAGGGCCGATCCGATGTAGGCGTAGTAGCCCGCTTTAAGGTTTAGTGTCCCCAGCTCGCCAGCGGTAAGCGTGAGGTCGTAGGGCACATGCACGAGCAGGGCATAGGTTCCGCGCGTCATCAGTTAATCATTAGTCGGCGGGCTTCTTTTGTCTTCTGCGAGTGTCCAGACCCATGCATGCTACCGCTCTACATGCGCCTAACCTGACCACGTGTTTCTATTGGGATGTGCCAAGCTTGGATGGTCGTGCGGACCTTCGGCTTAAGGCGATGAGAGGATTTAAATAAAGCAAGATAAATTTACTCGAGGGATGAGGTGAATCTCACAAAAAACAAGATATTCAACATCGTGAAGAAGGAGAAAATAAAATTCATCCAGCTTCAGTTTGCGGATATCTTGGGCACGATCAAAAATGTAACGATTCCGACGACGCAGCTCAAGAAGGCTTTTGAAGAGGGAATCTTCTTCGATGGTTCCTCGGTGCTCGGCTATGCAACGATCGAGGAGTCTGACATGCGCCTCAAACCTGACCCAAATACCTTCGTCGTGCTCCCATGGCTCCAAGTTAACCTGAAGACCGCACGGATGATCTGCAACGTCTACGATCACGAGAGCAAGAAGTTTGATGGCGACCCCCGCGCCGCCCTCCAAAAGGTGATGGAGCGAGCTAAGAAGAAGGGGTGGATCTTCAACACGGCCCCCGAGTATGAGTTCTTTCTATTTACACTGGACGAACGGGGCGACCCCACGACCAAACCCTCGGACTACGGCGGTTACCTGGACCTGATGCGCGACCGGGGCGATGAGGTTCGAAAGGAGATCGTCGCTTACTTGGACGCGATGGGCTTCGAAGTCGAGTCCTCGCACCACGAAGTCGCTCCCGGACAGCACGAGATCGACCTCAAGTATGCGGATGCTATAACCTCGGCTGACCGAGTGGCGACGTTAAAATACGTCACGAAGACGATAGCCCACGGGCAAGGGCTCTACGCCACCTTCATGCCCAAGCCGATCTTCGGAGTCAATGGCTCTGGGATGCATGTACACCAGTCGCTGATGACCCCCCAAGGCAAAAGCGCATTCCACGATCCAAAGGGGCCGTACGAGTTGAGCAAAACAGCTTTTTACTTCATCGGGGGCCTGCTGAAGTATGCGAAGGAAACTTGCGCAATCCTAGCTTCCTCCGTCAATTCTTACAAACGCTTGGTGCCCGGCTACGAGGCGCCAGTTTACATATCTTGGGCAAATCGCAATCGTAGCGCATTCGTTAGGGTGCCAGCAGGGAGGGGGACCCGTACACGGATCGAGGTTCGAAGCCCAGACCCCGCGGGCAACCCATACCTTCAGTTCACGGTCATGCTGGCAGCTGGGTTAAAAGGAATAGAGGACAAGATCGAGCCACCCAAGCCCGTCGAGAAGGACATCTTTCACATGAGTGCAGAGGAGCGCAAAGCTCGTGTCATAGAGTCGCTACCAGAGAACCTGGGGCA
>CAZWMM010000081.1:0-4104 GCA_964634985.1 Hadarchaeota archaeon (SeqCode) | reverse complement strand
TCGAGAGCGAACGCTAACCCCACAGCCTAGCGTGGTTTAATTCATATTTTCTTGACTGCGAAATGTCCATTGGATAATCACACGTGAAGTTTTCATATGGCAAGGTGATATCAAATGGGGCCGGAAATGGCTGAGCGAAAGCTCAAAGATATCGAGCGAAGCGCTGAAGAGATAGTAAAATCATTCGTCGAAGCTGCGGAGAAGCTCCCGAAACTCAAGGAGACCTATTACAGCCAAGAATCCTACAACGTCGTGCGCCCTGATGGCGAGCCCTCCCGCGAGGAGGAACGCGCCGAGTTTCGAAAGCATTTCATCTCAATCATGCCGGGGGCAGATGAGCGGGGAAACCTGCGCGTGGAGGTAGCGCGATGGGTCGAACGCTAGATAAGCTCGAGGCAATTCGGGGAGGAAAGCTCTCCGCCGTCGAGAACGTGCAGCGAGCGCTTAAACGGATAGAGAAGCTCGACGAAAAAATAAACGCGTTCATCGAGCTTAACTCCAGAGCCTTGGTTGAAGCTGAGGCCATCGACCGCAGACTAAAGCGGGGAGATGATGTCGGGAAGCTAGCGGGCTTGACAATCGGCGTTAAGTCAAACATCAACGTTGAAGGCTTACGCGCTACCTGTGCCTCCCGAACGCTCGAGGATTATGTTTCAACCTACGACGCTGAAGTCATCAAACGAGTTCGCGAAGCTGGCGGGATAGTTATCGGCATGAACAACATGGACGAGTTCGCGTGTGGGTCGAGCGGTGAGACAAGCGCGTTCGGGCCCACGGATAATCCGGCCGCCCCAGGTCACATCCCTGGGGGCTCGAGCAGCGGAGGGGCAGCGGCGATAGGGGCGGGGTTCTGTGACCTATGTCTGGGCACCGACACGGGAGGCTCGATACGGAACCCAGCCAGCCACTGCGGCATCGTCGGAGTCAAGCCCACTTACGGATTAGTGCCAAGGCAGGGGCTCATCGATTTGGGGATGAGCTTGGATCAAATCGGCCCTCTGGCGCCCGATGTTCATGGAGCTGCACTTTTGCTCGAGATCATCGCAGGTCGGAATCCCAACGAGTGCGTGATGCTTGACGTAGAGCGAGCGAGCTATGTCGACAAGCTCAACGGAGGCGACCTAAGAGGCGTTCGTGTAGGCGTCAGCCCGAAGTTCACAGAACTAACGGAGCCCGAAATTGTAGGGGTTATCGAAGGCGCGGTGGGGAGGTTGCGGGATCTCGGAGCTGATATCATCGAGGTCGATTTGCCTCATCTCGAGCACGGCTTGCCTGCTTACTACCTCATCGTTTCCGTCGAATTCTTCTCCGCCACTCGGAAATTCGACGGGCGAAAATACGGGAAGCGGATCGAGGAGGTCTGTGGGGAAGAGGTGTTGCGCCGAATCCTGCGAGGGCGATACATCAGCAGGAAAGAGTACCGTGGGAAGTATTACCAACGCGCTCTGCAGGTCCGGACGCTCATCCGGCAGGAGCTGATGGTTGCACTCAAGCGGGCCGACGTGATCGTTGGGCCGACAGTTCCCAAGCTCCCCCATAAAACAGGTGAGAAAATTTCCGTAAGTGCTATGTATGCTTACGACTACCTGACGATCCCGGCCAACCTCGCAGGCATATGCGGGGGGGTCATCAAGGCAGGAGAGGTCAGCGGCGTCCCAGTTGGCCTGCAGGTCCAAAGCAAAGCGCTTGGCGAGGAGTCGGTGCTGCGCGTCATGCGGGCGTTCGAGGCGGCGGCATGAGAATATCGGTGACAGGTATTACCGAAAAACATCCCTCCCCAGAAGTGACATCGGCGGTAGATTACTTTCGATGGCCTCTTGCAGCAACTGGGCTTCGCTGCTTTCTGAGCAATTTGAGCGCCTTTACGGTTGTTTATAAATTACTTTCGGTGCCCTCTCTCCCCCAAAGTCGCTTAAAGGATACCCCTAACCTATCGGGCGGAGGGTAAAATTTTGTTCCAGAGGGAGGTAACGATAACGCGTGGGGGGCTTTACGAAATGTATTGGAAACAGCAAAAATCAATAAGGCAGATAGCCCGATTGTACAGAATTTCCTGCGAAACGGTGTGGCGGCGGATGAACAAACACGACATAGCTCGGCGGGACAAAAACGTTGCTGTAAAGCTCGCACTAACCTCTCCTGAAGTGAGACGGCGGATGAGCCTGAAGCTTCGGAAGAAGTTCGTCGCTTACCGCAACTCATCTCTAGCGTATTTATTGGGGGTGTTACTGGGTGATGGATATGTTTGTAAAGTTCGAAAAACCCGCGGCGGCCATACTTACCTGACGGGCCTTCAGGTTAAAGACAGAATATTTGCTGAAAAGTTTGCTAAAACGCTATCCAAAATCGGACTCAACCCGTATATTCACACAGAGAAGCGGGGCTTTCATCGAGTTCGAGCGACCAGTGTCGATTTCTATGAGTGGTACAAGTCGTTGAGCTTGGAGCAGATTAGAGAGCTGATAAATGGATTCGAAAGTCAGTTCGTGTGCGGCTTTTACGAATCCGAGGGGAGCATAAGCTTGGACAAATCAGGGATGCTATACATCCAGATACGCAATAAGCGCCGAGAGTTGCTGTCAATGATAAAGGACATTCTTGACAGCTGGGGCATCGAAACCCGTCTGCGGGGGCCATATATGTGGGACTGTTTTACATTGGCGATATATGGTAAAAATCGCGTCGAAAGGTTTTTGAAAAATATAAAACCTTGCATTAAAACATGGCCTAAAGGACATCTGGAAAAAGGTCGGTTCGTGCGACTCGTGGAGAATATCTCCCGCATGCCCGAAGGGCTGGAGCCCAGTTCTTTGTTGAGCTGGAGAAAGGAAGCTGACTTCTCAGGAAGATGGGCCCAAAGATCCTGCGAGCAGCGAGAAAAGCGGAGGTAATGAATTGAAAGTCAAAATTGGTATAGAAGTTCACTTGCAAATGACTACAGAGCGTAAAATGTTCTGCGACTGTCCCACCAACTACCAGGATGCTCCTCCCAATACAAATGTTTGTCCAATCTGCGTCGGAATGCCCGGAGCGAAGCCCTTGCCGCCAAATGAAAGAGCGGTGGACGCGGCGATCGAGATCGCGCTAATGCTTGGGTGCAAGGTCATCACCGACGAGACCGTGTACATCCAAAGAAAGCACTACGACTATCCGGACCTCCCCTCGGGCTACCAGCGCACCAGCCTCCCGATAGCTACCAATGGCGAACTCCAAGGCATCCGAATCCGGGAAGTACACCTAGAAGAGGATCCTGGACAGTACGACCCTGTGGCTGGGGCCGTCGATTACAACCGCTCGGGGGTACCACTCGTCGAAATCGTGACTGAACCAGATATCAAATCGCCCGAGGAGGCACGGGGTTTCCTGCGCCAGCTTACGCGTGTACTTGAGTATACGGAAAAGGTCAGGCCTGAAGCGGGTGGAGCCATGCGTGCCGACGTAAACATCTCGCTTGAAGATGGAGGGCGGGTCGAGGTAAAAAACATCAATTCGGTCAGGGGGGCCTACCGAGCGCTGAAGTTCGAGATCCTCCGTCAGCGAGAGAAACTAAAACGGTGCGAGGCGGTCGTCCGGGAAACCCGAGCTTACCTCGAGAGCCAGATGATCACCGCCCCAATGCGCCTGAAGGAGCTCGAGGAGGACTACCGCTACATCCCCGACCCGGACATCTTTCCCTTAATCATCGACAAAACTCGAGTTGAGGCTATCCGTAAGCAAATGGTGGAAGCACCGCATCTCCGTGAGCAACGCTTGGTCAAGCAATACCGAATTCCTCTGATCGCAGCGAGCGTGATCACCAGCGAGCGTGAGCTAGCAGACCTATTCGAGGAGGTCGCGAAGCGAATCGACCCGAAACTCGTGGCGACGTGGTTCAGGACTAGGCTCAAAAAGATCCTTAATTACATGAAGCTCAGCGCAGCAGATGTGAAGTTCACGCCAAAGCAGTTCGCGGGCCTGCTTCGGATGGTCAATGCCAAGCGGATAACCCCCGAACAGGGGGAACTCGTGCTCCGGGAGCTCGCGAAGCAGCCGGCCGATCCCGAAGAGTTGCTCAGGCGACTGGGGCTGGAGCGCTTAGGGCGGGCGGAGATCAGGGCTGCTGTC
>CAZWMM010000080.1:0-4123 GCA_964634985.1 Hadarchaeota archaeon (SeqCode) | reverse complement strand
GATCTCGAGGTTCCCATCTTTCAGCGCTGCCACCATCGTGCTCGCTCTCCCAACATTCGCCACCGCGTCTAGTAACGGCACTTCTTTAGAAAGCAACCTTCGTCCGAGCTTGGTTGTAAGCTCGACCGCCGGCTGTGCCACCACAACCTTCATTGGGGGTGGATCAATTTTAAAAAATTCGAGAGGATCGATCGAAGTTACAATCGTAAAGCCACCCGTCACCGCAGCTGTTACATTATCGTAGTGAATGCTCCCAGCAATTTTTTCCTCCGCGCGGGCTGCTGCCTCGATGAGTTGCCCATCAGAAAGCCCTCCACTGAAAAGCTCATTCGCTGCCACTGCCCCAGCTACTGCGCTAGCACCGCTGCTGCCTATGCCTCCTCCTGGCTTAATGCCCTTCTTGATTTTGAGTTCAATCCCCTCGCTGAGGCCCAATAACTTCATCACCTCGGACGCTGCGATCGCCGTTGTGTTCTTTCTCGCCTCTCTAGGGATGTCTCCTGCGCCTACCCCCTTTATTTCAGTTATTCGGATGCCGGCTTTCTTGGACTTCCTTGCCTCGACCGCATCCATTGGCTCCGCGAGCGCGAGACCAAATACATCAAAACCAGGGCCTAGGTTTGCGATCGTTGCCGGGGCAAAAACATTTATCCTTCTGACCACGTGATTCCCCTCATGGCCTCATGTGGGAATATCGTTTTCGCCTCGGGATCGAGATTATCAACATCTCCCCTTTCAGCTCTATCTCTCGCTCGCTAGGCACGGCATCCAAAGGAAGCTCGAAAGCCCCAAAGTAAGCCTCGCCGCTCGGTTTCCGCGCGATGACCTCGAGCACGTTGCCCAGCTGCCTCACCTCGACATCTCCCTTTTTAACTCCAGGCGTTTGCATCGTCAGCACCACTTCGCCTAGGCGCTCCACTTTGCCGCAGTTAGTCTCGAGCATACGAGTTACGGGCTTCACTTCTTTGGGCTTAGCTTCCTTCGGCTCCCCCACCGGCACTTTAATTGGAGGTGCCGCTGCTGGACGCCCGCCTATGGGGGTCACCTTCACCCTGGGCTTGCCCTCCCCGAAGTCCCTTATCTCCACCATGAATCCAGTGACGCCAGGCCTGCGCTTGAAATCTCGAAGGTCTATATTGAACTCGCTCTCCATTTTCTTGAATTCGCGGTCGAAATCCTCCTTGAATTCTCTGTCGAAATCTCTGAACATGCGCCACATGCGCCTGAAAAATTCATCGTCGAAAGGATCATATGACATGCGTTCACCAAATGTCAACTGTTTCATCATAGCACTTATATTTTAGGAATACTAACGACTGGCCTTAAAAAGGAAAAATTTAAAGCAACTATCGCTCTTCGAAATCCTCGTAGGACTCGGCTTCGGAGTAGAGACATTCTCCATTCGAGTAGTAGTCGCACTCCGAGCAGCACTCGTTCCGGTGGTCACACTCATCGTACATGTAACACTTAGAGCAACATTTTGGCATCCTTTCCCCCTCCAAGAATTTCCGTTTTTGATTGAGCTAACATCGGTTATTTAAGGCTTTCGAATTTTGGTTGAGGTGTAAGGAATCTGAAGAGAAAAAACCTATTATGTTAACAATGTATGGGTGAAAAATCTTGGATGTCATTCGAGAATTTGATCCGTGGAAAGACCCCCTCTGCACTTGTCCGGATAAACTCACATTTAACCCATACACGGGCTGCGATTATCGATGCCTTTATTGCTACATCACCTCTTTCATTCCCCGGGCCTTTGAATGCCGCTCGAAGAAAAATTTGGTCGCACGAGTTGAGCGCGATCTCAAGCGAATCGACAAGCGCCGCATCATCAGCATGTCAAACAGCTCCGACCCATACACGCCGATGGAAGCTGAGCTCAAGCTGACCCGCGCCTGCCTTGAACTTTTCTCACGTGAGGGTTGCAGGGTGCAGGTGATAACGAAATCCGATCTTGTTGCCCGCGATGTAGACTTACTCTCGCAGCTACCATCGGTAGTCAGCTTCACAATAACCACTCTAGAAAGAAACTTGGGCCGAAAACTCGAGCCGCTAGCACCGTCGTCCGAACGAAGATTAAAAGCGATGAGGGAACTCTCGGATGCCGGTGTGTCTGTGAGCCTACGTCTCGACCCGATAATCCTTGGTCTAAACGACGCTGAAATTGAAAAGATCGTTAAAACGGTTGCTGCAAACGGCGCCGATCACGTCACTTCCTCAACTTTCAAACCACGTCCCGACGGCTGGCGACGCATGGAGGAAGCTTTTCCCGAACCCCTCGCGGAACTCGCGGCGCTGTATTTTGAACGCGGTGAGCGACACCACAACAGCTGTTACTTGCTGAGAGAACTCAGGCTCCAACTCATGGATCGGGTAAGAGAAGCATGTGTCGCCCATGGGCTCACCTTTGCCTCCTGCCGCGAGGGGCTGCGAGAGTTAACGACTAGTGCGAGCTGCGATGGGAGCCACTTGATCTAAAGGGAGAGTCCAAGCTGATTTCACTTATAGCTCATAACGAAATTTAACAGGGGTGACGAATTGGCGACCGAGTGGCGGCTGCTCCCTCTTCGAATAGACGATGCTTTCATGGCGATGGCTATCGATGAGGCTTTGCTCAGGCTAAATGCGAAGGATAAATCGCCCAACACGATTCGGTTTTGGAGATGGCGACCCTCAGCTATTTCCATTGGATACTTCCAGAGCGCTGAAGATGAGGTCGATTTGGAACGGGCTAAAAGCTATGGGGTAGACGTAGTCAGGCGTATCACGGGGGGCGGGGCAGTTTTCCACGATTACAACGGCGAAATCACCTACAGCATCGTATGCCGGCAAGACGATGTGCCTAACGACATCCTCAAGTCTTATGGATTTATTTGCAATGGTTTGGTGAATGGGTTCAAGCGGCTCGGGCTCAGGGCGAGGCCAGCGCTCGCTGATCCTTTTTGCAGCGCGATAACAGATATCAAACGAGTTGGGGCTGGGAGGTTCAAGCCTATCAACGATGTTCAAGTCAACGGCAAGAGGATCTCTGGAAGTGCTCAGACGCGTCGATGGGGCTCGGTGCTCCAGCATGGGACTGTTCTCATCTCGCCCGACATGCGACGGATGTTCGAGTTGCTAAAAGTCGAATCGAAAAAAATCTCTGACGAGTTCATCGCCTCAGTTTTCGAACGAGTGACAACAGTCGAGCGAGAGCTGGGCCAGAAACCGAGTTTTGAGAAAGTAAGGGAAGCGATGAGCAGGGGTTTCGAGAAGTCACTTGATGTCAAGCTTTACGAAGGCGAGTTTATGGGTGAGGAGCTTGAGCTTGCAGCCGAACTTAAGTCCAAGTATGCGTCAGATGAATGGTTGAGGAAACGTTGATGGCTGCCGAACCAACGCCGCACACTTTCTGGACTTGCTATCCATACCCACGATTTCCGGCTATCTCAATCACCGGCGAGGGGTGTGCGCTCAACTGCAAGCACTGCGGCCGCCGCTACCTGCACCACATGATAGCCTGCGCGGCTCCAGATATCTTACGTAAAACATGTTTAGAGCTAGCTTCAAACGGCGCGAGAGGCGTGCTCTTGAGTGGTGGCTACAACGAAAAGGGCTGGGTCCCGCTTGAGGAGTTCATTAACACAATCGCGGATGTGAAACGCGAAACCGAGCTCTTTTTTAACGTTCATACCGGCTTGGTCCCACCTTCGCTGGCAAGAGAGCTTGGGAGGGCAGGCGTTGACATGGCTTCGGTGGACTTGATCGGGGCAGATGAAACGATTGAATATGTTTTGGGAATCCGGCGAACGACCAAAGACTACAAGCGGACGTTGAAGGCCCTTGAAAAGTCGATTCCCCACGTCGTGCCCCACATTTGCATCGGGCTTCACGGAGGTGAGGTCAGAGGAGAGTTTGATGCCCTTGAAATAGCTGCGAACATCGACATCGCCGGTCTAGTTTTTCTCGTGCTCATCCCAACCCCAGCTACCGCATTCGAAGGCTTCAAAGCACCTGCACCCCCCGTGGTTGGAAAACTTATAGCTGAAGCTAGGATCAAATTCCCAGAAATTCCGCTGGCTCTCGGGTGTATGCGGCCCAGATCGAAAGGGAGGGTTGAAACAGAAATCCAAGCCCTTAGGTC
>CAZWMM010000079.1:0-4123 GCA_964634985.1 Hadarchaeota archaeon (SeqCode) | reverse complement strand
CCGGCCTTGGAGATCGAGCCAAAAGAAGAATTTGAACGCCCAGCGGAGCCCGAGGTGGCGGAACCGGCCTTGGAGATCGCTGAGCCAAAAGCGGTCGAAGAGCCAGAAGTGGTCGAAGAGGCGGCGAAATTGGGGGCGGATGAGGCGATTGAAGAACTCGAGCGAAAGATTTCGGATGTAGAGGGGCTCAAACCCCCAGCGGAGCCCGAGGTAGTCAGAGAAGCAAAGGTCGTTGAAAAAATCGACCGAGTTGGGGTTTATGATCCCATCAAACATGGAGCCTTAGTATCCTTCCAGATCCCAAAGGGTTACCGCGAGACGGGGCGATATTGGATTAACGAGCCCTACGCATTCATCGTCTTGCTTGAGAACGAGGAGACCGGAGAGTGCCTGTATTACCTCGTAGAACCAGAGCTTTCCCCATCTGAGGAAAAAATTCTTGGGTGGATGAGGGAGACCCTGCTCGAGCGAATGCTTTATGTGGAGTCCATTGACAAAGACAAAGCGCTCACAGAAAAATTTGCGACTTTGGCAGCGGATTATGGAATCCTCGACTGGAGATCCATGCACAAGCTGCTATACTTTCTGAAAAGGGATTCCACATGGTACGGAAGGATAGACCCACTAATGAGAGATCCGCAAATCGAGGATTTCACATGCGATGGCTCAAAATCGCCACTTTTCCTATACCATCGCAAACTGTACAACATGAAAACAAACTTATATTTCCAAAGCGAGGAGCTGGACGATTTTGTGCTCAGGCTTGCGGAGATGTGCGGTAAACATCTCTCCTTAGGAGACCCCGTGGTTGAAGGAACCCTGCCTGACGGTTCAAGGCTTCAAGCGAGCGTCGGAAGCCATGTAACTACTTCTGGTAGCTCTTTTACCATCAGGAAATTCCTCGGCAGCACATTTAGTCCGGTTGATTTGATAAAATTTGGAACGTTCAGCCCAGCAATGCTAGCATATCTATGGATACTCACTGAAAACAGAAAAAGTGTTGTGGTCGTTGGAGGGACGGCTTCGGGTAAAACTTCAACTCTGAATGCGCTGGCCTTTTTCATACCCCCCGATGCAAAAATCGTTTCGATTGAAGACACGAGGGAACTCTCGCTTTACCAAGAGAATTGGTTGCCCAACCAGACCCGGGAAATTGCGGGTGAGAAAGAAATCGATATGCATACACTCGTCGCTCTGGCACTGCGACATAGGCCGGAGTGTATAATTATCGGGGAGATTCGAGGGAAAGAAGCGGTTGCCCTGTTCCAAGCCATGTCTACTGGACACACCGCCTACTCGACGATGCACGCAGACACGATCCAAGCGGCGGTCAATAGGCTTAGGTCAGATCCGATGAGTCTACCAAGCCAGATGTTTTCTTCTCTCGACGTCATGTGTGTACAGCTTTTAACTCACCTCGGCAGGAGAAGGGTTAGGCGGAATCAAACTATCGTCGAATTTTTGAGCGTGGATCCCGATGCGAAGAAGATCAGGGTCGTTGATACTTTCACGTGGGATCCTTCGACGGATAAGTTTAAACAGGTGAGCGAATCGCAGGTGTTGAAGAGCATCATGCTCGAGAGAGGATGGACGCCAATGCAGCTCGAACGAGAATTCAAGAATCGAGAAAGCCTGCTGAAATACTTGGTGGATAACGATATCGCGGAGCATGAAAAAATATCCTCGTTGATCAGATTGTACTATTACAATTCCGAAGCGGCGATGGTTAAGATAGGGCACCGATCACCCGCGCAGAAGGTTTCGGCAGATGTTCCTTAATCGGATAGCCATTAGGATCTTCAGCGGCAAATTGAGGGGTAGGGAGTTTGCCAAGCTACGGGAATCGCTGAAGCAAGCGAGGATGAGAGTTGCTCCAGAAGATCACGCCTCGCTGGCGATATTTTACTCCCCGATTTTCGCCTTGGTCGGCGCCTTCTTGGGATATCTCATTTCCTGGTTGGTTGGCATCCCAGGGATTTATCTAGCAATTTTGTTTTGCGTTTTATTCGGATTCGGGTTTTTTCAAATTTTTATGTATTATCCCGCGTTTGCGGCGAAAAATAGAGTCTCAAAAATTGACGCGGCGCTCCCTTCTGCGGTGACATTCATGTATGCCCTCAGCAGGGGTGGGGTCGACGTGATCGAGAACTTCAAGCATATCCAAAGAGAGAAGGAAGAATATAAGGAGATCAGCAAAGAGGCGGCCGAAATCGTGAGGAACGTGGAATACTTTGGCCAAAGCCCCCCGGCCGCCATAAAAAGCGTGGCCGTGAGCACACCCTCACCCAAGTTCAGGAACTTCCTAGAACTCCTTGTCCCAATAGTTGAAACAGGCTCCAATATTTCTGAGTATTTTTCACGGAAAAGCAAACAATATTACGACGATGAAAAAATTCAACAGACTTCCTATTTGGAATCTCTTGGGATGTTCGCTGAAATCTACGTGATAGTGATCGGCCTTCTTCCGCTACTTTTGATCGTGGCTTTAATCATGTTGTCGATGGCAGGCGCCTTCTACGTCGAACTTCTGTACCTCCTCATCTACCTCATCATTCCATTTGGAACGCTCATGTACTTGGTATTGCTGGACACCATCACCCGCACCCCATCCGAGGAAAGGTCTGTTAGATATGGCCTGAGGGTGGAGGAGGTCTTTAAGGCCGAGAGCCCTGAGGAGGAGGAGATAGCCAAAAAACTCTCGAAGGGGAGGTTTAGGCTCATGGCGTCGAACCCCATCCAATATTTGTGTCGGAGACCCATCGATGTATTGCTCATTACCGTTCCATCAGCCCTCATATTTTCAGCCGTGTGCTTTCTTTCCGGATGGGCTTACCTCTACGAAGTCAACGGCATATGGGCCCACGAGAACTTCGAAGCCACGATTGTTTTCGCAACCATGATCGCGTTTGTCCCCTTCGTGATCTTCTACGAGATCAGGTCTAGATGGGCGGGGAGGATAATCGATGCACTCCCGGACTTCTTGACTGGGTTGTCCGGAGCGACGGCATCCGGGTTGACCCTACGTCAATCCCTCGATACCATGTCGACGCCCGATCTCGGTCCACTGGGGGACGAGGTCAAAAAAGTCAAAAGCGATATCTCTTGGGGACGTTCGACTCTAGAAGCTTTTATGAAGTTTCAAGAGAGGATTAAGATCGGGATCGTTACCAGAGTATCTACTTTGATCAAAAAGGCGAGCGAGGCAAGGGGGCGCATAAGCGATGTTTTGGATATCATGGCGGCCGACGTTACGATGAGGAAAAACTTGAGGCGTGAGAGGAGGGTGGCAATGGGTACGTACGTGGTGATAATCTATTTGTCGTTTGGTATGTTTCTCGTGATGTCTTACGTTCTCGCGATCCACTTCCTACCGCTGATCACTACCAAGGCGGTAGGTGAAGCACCAATGGTGGCGGGCTTGGGGGGGTTCAACATAGATCCCCAGACGATTCAAACGTTGTTCTTCCATGGGGCCCTGATCCATGGGTTCTGCTCGGGGCTCGTGGCTGGGCAAATGGGATCTGGCCATGTGCTAGCGGGGTTGAAACACTCCCTCATAATGCTAGCGACCGCGTACCTGGTCTTCACCTTCGCCCTAGGGGTTTAAAGAACCAGCTAACGATGAATCGCCATGAGGGTGGAGGATTGAATGTCTGAGAAGCCGAAGTTCAGGTGCAAGAATTGCGATTACAGGTTTTCAGATTTCATGGTTTATCTGGGCGAAGGTGAAAAAATAGAGGTTTGTCCATTCTGCGGGAGCCGGGAATTTGAGGAGCTGGGAGCCGGGTGAACTTCAACTAAGCTTTCAAAAATTTTGATTCCCTCCTTTTCGCTTTTCAACTTTAGGACGGGTAATTTTTCAGATGCGTCGTGTGTCAGGCGGGCCAGCAGTATCCGACCAGATACCCATCATCGTCCGTACTATCTATGTAATATTGATAAACCTGCTCTGAACTGAGACCACAGAAACCGAATATGGAGAACGAGTTTTTGACATACCCTCGCCCACTCAAATCCCCATCTCCAGAATCTTTCCTGACTGAAATTTTATGAATGGCTGAACCGCCGTTCGCCATCCTGAAAATTGCTCCGTTTGCACTTAATGAAGTGTCCGAAGTGATGT
>CAZWMM010000078.1:0-4205 GCA_964634985.1 Hadarchaeota archaeon (SeqCode) | reverse complement strand
CATGACTCGAAACATATCAAATACTCTGAAGACCCAGAGACCGATTCGAAGAAGGACTATATACTGGATAGAAAGACGCTTTTGGTTGAAAACGTCCCAGAGAACTCGGTGGTTTTCATTGATGGCCCTCTAATTGGGGGTCAAATGACTGAACAAACCATGGAATTGAACGATCGCCTCTTGAGAAAAGAGATAGTGCCGATTTTTATCGTCGACACCAGTGTCAATTATTGCAATGTTTACCCCGGTGCCATCCACCCCGAGTCCTTCCCAAACACCCGAGTACTCGGTGGAAGTTCTCGCTTTGACAGCTTTGGCACTCACATTTAAAAACGAACGCGTCTTTCGTTGAAGCTCCACCAATGACACATCACCGAGCTCGGACAACTCCCTCGCAACCGATGGGCGCACATTCCTTATGCTCACAGCGTTGATGTATCTGAATTTGAACACATTGGACTGGCCGACCATATTCTGAAGTGTTTCTATATCATTATTTTCAACCGCGCGGTCGAAATCCAAGATCAGGGAAACTCTGATGTCTGGCCCCTCGCCTGAAATAACATGTGAAACGCATTTCAATCGGGCGATATCCGTATTTTCTAAGATACGGTCGAGTACATCGTGGAGTCTATTACAGTCGTTATCCATGTGCAACCGAAAATGTATTTGGACGTTTTCCGGTGATGCTTGCTCGAGGGTGTTTTCCGTCGATGCTTGAACAGGTTGACAGATCATGCATGCTAGGAGCACGACTATCAACACTGGAATAGCTACAATCAGAATCTGCGTGCGCCATGAAATCCCCATAACATCGCCAGCATCAAAATTGTGTTTGGGCGGCTTAAAGTGCTCCCCACGAAAAGATCAAAAAATCTAGCTAGTTCTATTTAATTAAGTTTTGAACCGCATCCACCAAAAGCGTGTCGATTCGGGCATGGAAAGCTTCGGGAGTCAAAAAATACCGCCACTGATTCTTCACCTTCGTCCCCTTGATCATTCGCCATCTCCTCATGCGAGTAAGGAAGTATTCGAACATTTTAGGGCTAATACCAGTTTGCCGAACTATCTCTTCCTTCGTCAACCCTTCGTTGCTCCTGTAGAAGCAACGCAAGAACCTTAAGGCTGGGTCAGGATTGCGAGGTGCTATGAGTTTGGCAACATCTTCGAGTGCCATGCTTTCATCTGATGCGGTTTTTTACGTCATCCTAATTATACTTTAGGGGATTTGAAAAAAGCCCGTATAAACCCATTTTTCCTGTTTTCCCACCAGTTCTCATGAAAACTCTTCCTAACTCGGTGCTAGGAACTAGGATTACATCCCCCTCAAATGGCAAAATTCTGGAAGCCCAACAATTTTCAGTTGCCCTAAAAATCCTAACATTAGTTTAGGACATTTTAATAAACCCATTACTTGCTTTGTCGCTTGCTCTCGGCCAGTATCTCATTAATTCTCTTCATCAGATTTTCCACATGATCTTTGATCTTTGGTTTCTCCTCTGCCAAACGTTTCAACTCGCTTTTGCAACGTGCCAGACGCTTGGACACCCTTTCCCGATTGATCTTAGCGGGTGCGCGACCTTGCACCTCCTTTTGGTGAATCCGCTCGATCTTTCTCTTGATGTCAATGAGATCCATCATATCGGTGAAGGTCTCCAAAACATCCGCCACTCCTGCTCCCAGCTCTGTGAGCCTCACGAGCTTAATTCGCCCGACCTCCTCGAAAGTGACCAATTCGAGCTCTGCCAACTTGGAGAGGACATTCAATGTATGAGCGTAGGTGGTATCGATCTCCTTCGTAATTATAGATGCGTATATCGGTTCCTCGGCTTTCTTTAAGAGCAAAAGACTTTTAACTGGCTTTTCCCGTAAAAATAAGTTCTCTAAATTCTTTTTTCGCATTTGTCCCTCCCAATTATAATGTAAGTATAATGTCTATTTAAATGTATCTAATTAAATTTTATTGTATATATTAAAGTGTATATTCGCAGGGGGATCCGAAAGAAAAAATCTTAAATTCAAATGGTAAAAATCTTGGTGAAAAGGTTGAAAAGAAGCCAAGGAAAGGGGGGTCCGAGAAGCCAAAGGGTAGCAAAACGCTTACCATGTAGAAAAGTGGGCAAAAACCGTTGTAGGTGATATAAATAGGGTCTAAAACTGTAGCTATTAAGCACTCAGGAAAGAGTTAGTTGGTGAAATACTACGCCTGGAGATTACCTAACCCCGGCTCTTTACGCGTTAGGCCTCATCATAGCCGGAATTATCATAAGACGCATCAGAATCCTTGAACCCCTCACCAAGCCAGCATTCAGGTTCCTCAATGTAGCAATCCTTTGGGTGATGTTGCCGACCGTGGTCTTCGTCTCGATAGCTCGCTACAGCATGCGCGAGATTTCTGGATTTAGTTACGCGATATTTTTCGCCCTCGTGGGGTTGGGCGTTTGCTTTGTGCTAGCTGCGGGGTTCTCGACCCTCATGCATCAGGATAGGAAAACGACCATTGCGGTTACCTTGAACTCCGCATTCATGAACGTCACCTACTTGGGCTTGCCCCTCGTATACGCGATGGTTGGGATCGGGGGGTTAGGGCCCGCTAGCCTTTACGCTGTGGCGATAGGAATCCCGCACTTGGCCTTGGGTGTGGCGCTCGCGGCATCCGCCGGAAAGCGGCGCGTGACCCCGCGCTTCGTGCTGGAAAATGTGCTGGTATTTCCGGCGACCATAGCGCTCATAACCGCGTTGCTCTTCGTCGGTTTCAACGCCTTCCTACCAACTGCAATACAAGGAACATTTGACGTTTATCTCACCAAGCCGTTCTTCGCCTTGATGCTTCTCTTCGTAGGTTACCAAATGCCATTAGTCGACCCGCGCAAGTACACATCGAAGCTGGCGACCGTGGGGGCGATAAGGTTTCTCGTTTGCCCCCTCTTAACCTTCGCTCTGATTAGTTTGGCCGGGTTGAGCGTAGCTATGGATATTTCACCCAAGCCCTCGCTTATCCAATCGATAATGCCGCCTGCCGTCTTCAACATCTTCCTCGCCTACAACTTCAAACTAGACCTAAAGCTCTATGGGGCGATGGTGTTCTATCTTAGTTTTATTTCCCTTTTCTTGGTGCTGCCCCTCATGATCTACTTTGTTTTTTAATTGATTTCCCCGCCTTTGAGAAGGAGATCTCGTCGCGCCACAGCGAGCGCAGCACAGAGGGAAGCTCCTCAATTCTAATCCTTATCTGATCCGTCGTGTCGCGGTCCCGTATCGTCACCGTACCATCCTCTAACGTTCGATGATCGACCGTTACGCAATAGGGCGTGCCAACTTCATCCGCGCGCGCATACCTGCGCCCTATCGATCCCGAATCGTCATATTCCGCCATGAAACCTTCTCTTTTTAGGTCCTGATGTACCTCACGAGCTTTCTCGGGCAGCCCATCGCGGCCCAAAAGCGGAAATACCCCAACTTCAACCGGGGCGAGATCTTTTTTGAGCTTGAGGTATTTTCGGGTTTTTTCCTCAACATATGCATGCTCAAGTATGCAATAGAGCGGTCGATCTATACCATAGGAAGGTTCGACCACGTGGCAAATCACTTTTCTTTTTTTGCGGGCATCAAACACCGTTAGGTCCGCCCCACTGAATTTCGCATGGAGCAGCAAATCGTAGTCCGTCCGGTAAGCTACCCCCATCACCTCAACCCAGCCGAAGCGCTCAGTCTGCACCTCGGCATCCCAAGTGTCGGCCGAGTAATGGGCCCGCTGCCCCCCGGTTTGTTGTCTGAATCGGATCGCGTCAGCCGGGATTCCTAGGCTGGTTAAAAAGCACTTCGTGAGGGCGAGATGATAAGCCATCAGCTCGTTTTGCGCAAGCTTTTTCTTCACCATTTCCCCAGTAGTGATCTCCGTAAGTTTCTTTTCACCTTTTTCTTGATCTTTCGCGGGCCATAACCGAAGTTCCTCTTTTGCCACTTCGCCAAACCTCGGGTGATGAGGATCTGCGGGGTCAAAGAAAACCTCGGCTTCTGCCATTGTGAATTCGCGCAGTCGGATTATCCCTTGGCGAGGTGAGATCTCGTTCCGGTAGCCACGACCTATTTGCGCAACTCCGAAGGGTAGTTGCCCGCGCGCGTGACGCTGCAGCCGCTTAAAATCGATGAAGATCGTTTGGGCTGTTTCCGGTCGTAAGTAGCCAACCCTTTTAGTTCCGGGC
>CAZWMM010000077.1:0-4218 GCA_964634985.1 Hadarchaeota archaeon (SeqCode) | reverse complement strand
CCCGCGTATTCGCATCCTAGGACTTTTGCCGCCTTCACGCTGATCTTCTCGAGTTCCTCGCTCAATTTGTGGGGATGGGCTTGACCCCCCCGCGAAACGTTCGTCTTCCAAGTGTTACCTATGCGCTTCATCGAAGCTATGACTTCACCACCCAAGACGAATGCCCTCAGGTCTTGGTTATCGTGGGGGATGAATTCTTGGATGTAATATACGTTTTTTCCAAATTCTAGGGCTGTAAAGAGCCTGTATGCCATGTCTCTATCGTTGACCCTCAGCGCCCCCATCCCTAGGGACCCAAACAACGGTTTGACGACCACGTCCTTTAGCTCTTCGAAGGCCTTCATCGCATCCCTATACTTTTCAGCGACCACCGTTTTCAAGACAGGGATCCCAGCGTCCTCAAGCAACGAGCATGTGTAAAACTTATCCGCACATCGCTCGATAGCCGTCGCGGGGTTCAGCACCCTCACCCCGAGATTCTCCAGCCTGTGCAGCGCATCCATCCTGAAGACTATTTGCTCCGCAGAACCTTTTGGCACCCACCGGACGATCAAAGCATCGAAGTCGTCCAGCTCATGCCCCTGACAAGAGATCCTGGGCTTATCCCCCAGCCTAGCTACGAGTTCCGAAATTGGAAAAGTCACGCAGCTGATCCCTTTTATCTCCGCTTCCTCTCCCAATCTTTGAACGTTCCAATCGTTTTTGCCTGATGTGAAGATCCCTATTTTCATTTATATCCTAGACCTAATTCAACGAATCTAATAATAAATAGGTAAAACCATGGGAATATGGGGGCGATGGGATGCTTGATGTCAAATGCTTACCAGCTCAATTGAGATGCGAAGGCTTGGAAGAAAAATTAACCAAACTCTGCGAGGAGAACGACATCGTTTTCATGGCCATTTTTGGATCTTTGGTTAGGGGTAATTACGGAAAAAAAAGTGATATCGATATTCTGATAAAGTTTGAGGGAGGGAAGTGTAAAACCTTATTTGATCTTATAGAAATAGAGGACGAATTGGAAAAAATTTTAGGTAAAAGAATCGATCTTCTTACAGTTAACAGCATAAGCCCTTACTTAAAAGATGAAATCTTAAGAAGCATGAAGGTAATTTATGAGAAAAGATAAGGTTTTTCTTCAGCACGTAATGGAATCAATTTTTGCGATTCAGGATTTTACAAAAGGTATAACAAAGGAAGAATTTTTAAACGACAGGCTGATCCAAAGTGCGGTTATAAGGGAGATTGAGGTCATCGGGGAGGCGGCTAAAAATTTGAGCAAAGAGTTGAAGAAAAAACACAACGAGATATCGTGGAGGAAAGTTGCTGGAATGAGGGACAAGTTAATTCATGAATATTTTGGTGTTGATCTCGATTTGGTTTGGGACACGATCAACCAAAAGATCCCTGAACTTAAAAATCAAATATCTAAAGTACTAAATGAAATCGCCGTGTAACACAATTAAATGAAAAAACCACGATTTCGACTTAGTTTTTTGAAACACCTTTCAGATACCTAGTGATTTAGCCAGTATTTGTTCATTTATCCCTCCGGCATGAAAGACCTTCCCTGTCTTAACGTTGCTCACCGTGATCTCAGCGGGAGAGAAGAGCTTTGGATCGATCTTGAAAAAGTCCCTTTCATACCTCTCGAAAAGCTCAAGAAACGGTGATCCATAATCTTTGGAAGAACTGGATGGAACCTCTTTGATCACCTTCTCAACCTCGGAATCCTCGACGTCTACGAAGTACATCGTCCTCCCGCCGTAGAGCACGCAGTCATTTGTTTTCCCCATCGCTTCGAGGTCGTTCTTGGCCACGGGAGCTACGGGTGCGCTCCCGCTCCCGCTGATTATTTTGCCTATATCGAACCCCAGCTCATGCAACTTGTGTACACCTGTTTCCACTATCCTCGCGGAAATCTGGATGCTCCCGACAACGCTCGCGGTTGGAGCAACCAAGATGTAGAGATGTTTAGACTTCACCCCACATTTTTCTGCTATGAAATCAGCTACCTTCTCATCCGGGATTTTTCTCGTCTCAAGCACGATGACTGCTTTCTTACACTCATCCTCGTACTTCAGCTCTCCAAACAGCTTTTCCTCAACCCTCGCCAATGCCCTCGCAGGTCCAGAACCCATCGCGAAGTAATCATCGACTTTTATAGCCCACCCAGCGAACTGAGCACCCATGCACGATATCGCGGGATGATCCACGTTCACGTGGACATGCAGCCTTTCTCCCATGCAAAGATCAACGGTGCCGAGGCCCCCTAGACAAACCTCCGAGAAACACTTGCCGGCCATGAAACCTCCCCGCGCATTAATCCCCGTGTCTACCACCACGGATCCATTTTTTAGCTTAAGAACCGCAACCCCGAGTTTTTCGCTTTCGCGAATCATTCCGTCTACTATTTTTGAAGCTCCTTCGTTCACACTTATCATGCTGAACCACCTCCTCGCCTTGGTCGGCGCACCCGACGATGTGGTTTCCGTTCATGAACCAATGCGGGCGCCCCCTTCCAGATCAAAATCTCCCCCTTCCCAAGTGAAGCTATATCTCCATCATACCTCTCGTAGGAACCCGTGATATGCTCATCCTTAATAGGCAGATCATGCTTCCTCAGCTCTTGAAGAAAAGCGCGAATGAAAGTCGGGTAATAAGTACAGCTGTATCTGAAGGTGGGCAGCAAGTCTATCGGGTTGAAGGCCAAAATAGTACCCCTTTCCATCCCGGCTCCAGCTCTCCCACCGATGTTGCCGAAGCAAACGATCGACCCCCCAGTCATGAGCGCTCCTGCGAATGTCCCCAAGTTACCTTTGACGGCTATCGTGCCTCTCCTCATCAACCCCCCTACCTCGCGTCCAGCATCACCCTCAATTATAATTGTCCCGCTTTTCATCCCGACTTTTGAACCTCGGTAACCAGAACCAACGAGGTTTCGGGCGTTCCCTTTGACCCTTATCAGCCCTCCTTTCATCTCAGCCCCGAGCCAATCCTCAACGCTTCCCTGGACGGTTATCTCCCCTCCCCCCATCTCCCGACCTAGATGCATTCCAGCATTCCCCTTGATGATCAATTTCCCCCCGCTCATCCTCGCGCCGATATGTTTAACCGCGCTTACATCGCCTTCGATCACTATTTCTTCTGTGCTTCCAGCTACTCCATCGACATCGAAAACATCCCCCAACTTCTTCTTCTTATTTCCCCACAGGACCTCGAGAGCTTTCACTTCTTCCGCTGACTTCCCCGAAAACACATCGGGTGATATGCATTCGGCCTCAACTGGCACTCTGAATTCGACTTTTGGTTTAAGGGTGATCACTCGGCTCCCTCGAAGAGTTTGTGGAGGTAGAACAAGTGTTTGCCTAGCTTTCCCCCGTAATTTCCAGCGGTCACTTGTGCCACCCCATCCACGCTGCAGGCTTGCTCGATCCCAACCCTCATCGCTTTTTCGATGCTTTCCTTATCGAGCCCGTTTATCACTATTTCCAAAACAGAGTTAACGTCCTCAGGTATCCTGCTCTTCACCAGAGGTCTCAGGATCGGGCAATAGGCTACATTCGTCGAGGCCCTCAGGAACTTATACTTCGACCCAACTTGGCTTCCGCTCCTAACCACGCCTCCCGGGAATGGGGTTACCACGTTCTTCACCTTTTCTATAGCTTTGATCGCCTTTTCAGAAGCCTCGAGCACGCAGTCGACATCTTTTCCCAAGATCAGGAAGTTTCCCCCCCCGATGGCTTTTCGAATCTTGAACTTTTCCTCAATCAGGAACTCCCCCTCCATGACGGGGATCCTCCAAAATCTCCTGCCGCCAATCCGCTTGGAAATTTGATATCCATCTCCGAAAAATCTCAACTTCCCACCGATGTTCACCTCTTTTTCCCCGTCCTCCAAGTTGTTGAAGCAAGCGGTGGTTGGGCAAGTCATAACACATTGGCCGACCCTTCTCATGATTTGATCCTCCAAGGTTTTTTCAGACATGGCGAAAACCAAAATGTTTGCCCCGGGTCTTCCATCCGGAGTTTCCCCGGCTTTAACGAAATTCTCGACCCCAGCTTCAGCTCCGCAAGCTATGACAGAGGTGGCGAATCCCGTGGTGATATTTGCAGCGTTCGATACCCACCTATCGTTCTTCGCAGTTATCAACAAGCGTGCTGCAACCATGTCGAAGGCTTCAGCAAAGGTGTCCTCGATCTCCACGCCCTTTATCTG
>CAZWMM010000076.1:0-4341 GCA_964634985.1 Hadarchaeota archaeon (SeqCode) | reverse complement strand
ACTTCCTGCATCCGGTTGGGGAAGGAGAGCTCCACGATCACCGCCACCAGGTTCATAGGGTGCAGGCCCGAGACCGTTGCCAATCCGATCAACATGGGCGCCAAGTTGTTTACATGGATGCCCGGGACCAAGCCCGTGAAGGTGCCCAGCCCCACGCCCAACAGCGTGTAAGCGAGGGGCTCCAGCATTCACGCCGCCTCGATGACCCGCAGGTGTGATGCCTCTTTCAGCATCAGCTCGAGATCACCTTGGTAAAGCTGGAGCCACCCGTCGACGCGCACCACGTTGCCGACATGGAACTCGGGCAAACCATCCTCGGCCACCCACGCAGGGATAAAGAGTGGCAGCTGTACCCCATCCTCGCGCAGAGTCAGGATAATGCTTCCGTTTCCCACTATCTCCCGTTCAACAATCGTCGCCTGTACCTTCACCGGAGCGTCCACGTTCTCCCTACTCAGGCTCGATAGCTTAACGGGAGCAGTATGCACTACCCGCACATCACTTGCCCTTTCAGGGATCACCTCAAGCTCACCACGGTAGATCTTCACCTCGCCCGTCACTTGGACCATGTCGAGCAACTCAATCGGCTCCCCAAGCTCGGCCCGCAGCCGTGCAAACACTGGAACGCTAACCACACCTCCCGAGTCATCGCTCAGATTCAGGAAGAGGTGCCCGTCTTGATGCTCGTAGGAATCGATGACCTGCCCCGAGATCGTAACCTTGAGCCCCACGAAATTGTTGTCCAAGCTTGCGATGGGAGTCATCGTCGGGTGGGTCTGCATCGCCGCAACGTAGATCGCCGCCAATCCAGTTAGCGAGCAAAGCAGGCTAATTTTCGTCATGGATTTCTCATCCATCATATCCCGCCGAGGCTTTGGGTGGGGGCCCTTTATAAGGAGAAAAAGACCATGCGCGGTATTTTTAATAAATAACTAACAAACGCTGTCTGGTGCTCATCTTGGGTCGAAAGAGATGTTTCATGATGTTTGGGGCGGTCCTATTCGCGTTATTAATCCAGCCCTTGGTAAGCGCGGAGGAGTCAACCAACTCTGTGGTCTACACGGTTCAGAGTACCTACCAAGTTTCAAATGCCAGCTCAACTACCGCTACAGACGTGCTTGCGACCATCTACATCTTCGACAACCGCTCGGGCTGGGCCAGTCAGCAAGTGCTCAGCGAGAATATTCAGTTGAGCGATCCATTCACAGACAACTACGAGATTGTATCTCCTGGGGAGGACAATCGCCTGCTCCGCGTTTCCCTACACACGATCAGCGGTGGGGCAACCAAGACTATCACCGTTAGCCAGGTCATAAAAGTCGATTACGTTGACTTGCAGGTCAGCCCGAGCACCGTTCAAGGAGATATCCCACCCGACTTGCTCCAATTATATACGCAGCCAGTCGCCCACCTCTGGGAAAGCGATAACCCAACACTCGCGAATAAAGCGTTAGAGCTAACTCAAAATCAGACCAACCTTTACAACAAGGCAGAGGCGATTTACAACTTCGTGAAGGGGTACCTGACTTACCAAGAACAGACTGCAGAGCACAGCGCCCTCTGGGCATACAATTCCCGCATAGGCGATTGCACCGAGTTTACCAATCTCTTCATCGCGCTTTGCCGTGCGGCGGGTATACCGGCAAAATTCGTGTCCGGATATCTTTACGATACAACAAAGGGTGGAAATCTCTTGGCGATGGGGCATGCGTTTGCATTTATTTATTTACCGAACGCTGATTGGGTTCCCGTTGAGGTGACTGGGGAGGGAACCAAATTCTGCGAGCTTAACAACGATCATCTCGTCCTGCTAACAAACGATGGCGGGGATTTAGTCGATGGTGCGCAGGTCAAGATTCCAGGCGATTTAATCGAGTATTATGGCGGGCCTGTCGGAGCCCCCCAGCAGAGCGCCACGATAACGCGCGAAGTGGCGGTTGAAGCCGAGCCAGATGCGGTGGGGAACATCGAGGATGGGAAATGGAGATGGACAGTCACAGTCACAAATTCGGGCACCCAAGCTGTTCAGAATTTAAGCGTTGAGCTGCAGGTGGATGAAACATATTTTGAAACACCAGCTGCACAGAACATCACTAGTTTAGCATCCGGCACAAACCAACCGGTGAACTTCGATTTGGTTGTTAAGGATGTTACCCTCCAGCAGGGCGTCGAAAACAGCCAAGTAAAAGCTACCGTGACTTACGACTGCTCTTACGGGACCTTTTCAACCCAAGAGCAAAGTTCAGCCACCGTTGCCCCCCAGCAGGTTACTTGGGAGATAGACCCACTATGGATCGCTTTAATTGGAGTAATAATTGGCTTAGCGATAACAATCGCGGTCTTGCTTGTGCGGCGGTGAAGTTTTATAGGAGCCACTCAAATTAGATGTGAATAATATGTACGGCTTCACAGGAACAGTCGTGGGCATTCGTTGTAAGGATGGGATTGCCTTATCTTCGGATACCCGGGGCGCTGCCTATTACCTCGTCCTCAGCAAGCGCGTTCAAAAAGTCTTCAAGCTCGAGGAGCGCATAGGTGCTGCCATCTCAGGGAGCTCCGGCGATGTCCAGAACTTGGTGAACATGCTCCGAGTGGAGGCAAATCTCTACCGTCTAAACCAAAATCACTCGATCTCGACGAAGAGCCTAGCTCAATTTGCTTCTAACGTGCTCCATGTGCGAAGGCTGTTCCCTTACATCGTCGCCGGGGTGATATCTGGCGTTGATAGCGATGGCCCCCGCCTCTACTTCTTGGATCCCGTTGGGGGGAAGCTCGAGGAGGAAAAATTCGCGAGCGCCGGGACTGGGTCAACCTTGGCCTATGGTGCGCTCGAGCAAAAGTATCGCGACGGCATGAAGCTGGACGAGGGGGCGAAGCTAGCTGCACAGTCGATCCGAACGGCGATCGAGCGGGATGCCGCAACCGGCGACAAAATAGTCCTCGCGCTCATCGACGAGAAGGGGTACCGCGAGCTTCCGGACGCTGAGGTTGATAAATTAGTCAAATGACGCCAATAGTGGCGATGAGTTGCTCGAAAGGTCGAAAGTTGTTCTTGAAGCGGAGGAGTCCGTGCTTCGGCGAGAGAGATGCACCACGAAAATCACAAAGGCGTTCCTGCGCCACGAAAGGTTATTTTTGGTGTACAAGTATGGATGGCCCCACATGCCTCGTGGCCCTTTAGGGCGCATGGAGGAAAGCAAGAAAAAAGTGGAGGGAGAATTGGTCTTAACGAATAAACGACTGATCTTCTTGGGCGAGAAAGGCAGGATAAGAAAAAAGGTTGTCCCCTTTCTGGAACTCGATATTAAAAAAATTACAGGGGTTAATGCAAAACCATCTGAAAAAGGAGAAAATCTCGTGGTCAGTTTAGATTTGGGTGGCATGAAGCCGTGGGAATTCGAGTTTCAATTGGTGGGCGCTACCGAGTGGATGGATGTTGTTAAGAGACATATGGGTGCGCCCGCGTTGCCCTAGTTCTGGTTCATTGTCTGAATCGCTTATCTTGGATCGTTACCTTCATTTCAATCAAAAAATCTTCCTCTGGAGTCCTTCTTAAAATTAGTTTGAGCGGGCGCATTCGCTTCTGGTTCGAAGGGAACTCCGTTAAACAGCGATGGCTTTTAATCTGGATTTATCTAAAGTGAATGGGGATGGCGTGGTCGAAGCGCTGTTGGTGATCATAATCCTCCTGCTGTTGGGCATAATCCTGTTTTCAGGCAGTGGTATCGTTAGAAGACGTTGGCTTCTGAGAGATGTGGGTAAATTACGCGAGGAGAAACGAAGGCTGGTTGAGGTCAACGAGGCACTTCGAAGGAGCTCGGGCTTGGGGGCCGAGGAGCAAACGAGACGCTTTGGAGATCTGCTCGAGCTCGTGCGGGACCTCGATAGCTTGAGGTGTGCGGTAGAAGGCCTAAGCGATCGCCAGAGGGGACTCACCCAAAAGTATGGTGTCTCCCAAGGGCCCGAACTCCTTAAACACATCCTCGTCGCTCGACCTGATATCGACCCCGTTGCCAAGTGGAAGCTAGCCCACGAACTGCTAGTCGGCGAGGTGGGGCGAGCGATCATGCGAAGTTTGTCCGCCGGTGCTTCATTGGAAAAGGCCGCCAGTAATTGCGGAGTGCCCGTGGTGGTGGCGAGGAGGCAGGTCACGAGATTACAGACCCTAGGTTATTTGGATGCACGCCTGAAGCCTACCGAGCTTGGGAGAGAAGCTCTAGCCTAACTCAGCCGAACTCGCTTTTCGAGCAGTAGGAATGTAAAGATTTTCTTGCACGGAATTTAAGATTTAAAGAAAGAATTCCACCAGTCTTTGACTGGTGGTAACCCGTAGCTGAATGT
>CAZWMM010000075.1:0-4351 GCA_964634985.1 Hadarchaeota archaeon (SeqCode) | reverse complement strand
AAAGGACCCATTGGAGGTAGTAAAGGTCAGATACCTCAGGAGAGGGGCGTTCATGAGGTATACTGCTGAAAAAGTTAAGGCAGGAGCCCCACTCGGAAGCTTAAAGCCACCGAAGATACTTGCAGCAGATAAGACGGAAGAAATCAACCTGCTCAGTAGGGTGTGAGTATGGGCGGTTGGCAGTTTATCCCTTGGACGCTTCAATACTTACTTGGAGGAATATTGGCATTTTTAATCTCCCTGTACGTCCTATCGAAAAATCCAAAAAGTTGGGCTTACAGATTTTTTTCTTTTTATGGGTCATTCGTGAGTTTATGGGGCTTCACGGCATTTTTCCACCGGAATGCTCCAACAGCTGGCATGTCCGCAGAGTTTTTCGCGCTCGACACGTTTTTTGGCAGCGCAGTCATGGCGTTTTTACTCATCACGCTTCTCACGTTTCGCAGGGAAAGATTGCTTAACTTGTTGGTTTTAGCACCAGCATTTATCTTGGGGATACTTGGGGCCATATTTAAACCATTCGATATTTTTTGGACCAACTTTGGATGGAATTATAGATACACATCCCCAGAGTATCTGAATTTGGTTGTTTTGATGGGAATGGGATATATTGTATCTATCTTAATTGTTGGATGGTTATTGTTAAAAAATAGCAAAACGACGGTACAGCGGAAAAAATATAGTTTGATATTATATGGATACCTATTTTTATATGCAATAGGTTTCAGTGCCTCCAATACCCTTATTACGTGCTATCCCAATTCTGCACCATTGGGTGGCGTTTTTGCCGCTGCCACTTTCCTAGTAGTTGCTGCTGCTCTTTGTTTACCCTCTGAAAAAATTGAAAAAAAGTTGATATCGGGTAAGAAGCTCGTGGCTGAGAAAAAAAAGCTCCGCGCTATACATCCGTTTGAAATTATTATGCACGTGATACAGAAACGCCACCTCTCTGACTCGCTTAAGAAATTTGTGGGGGAGTTACTAAATGCGACCCCGGGGAAAGAACTGGGTCAAAGTTTACCGGAGTTCAACAGGTTTTTGCGTTACACAGGATTAAATAAAGTTGTCTCTTTCAGAAAAGGCAAAATTCTATTTGAAAATGATGTCTCTTCATTAAATTTGCCCAAATCGATGGAAAAAACTCTGGAATATGTGAAAAATCGAAAATGGACCATCAGGGTGACCGGTTCCCTCGGCGACCTATTTGTTGATACCTACAGGATAATCAGGACGATCTCTAAGCCTGCCGCTGATGAGTGGGTGTCTCTGATGATTCGCAAACACGGGGGCTTTCTCTCCACCCACGGCATCTTGGACAAGCTACCTGCAGATGCCGAGATTAAATGACATAGGAGTTAAGAGGTTGAACTCAAATGAAAGAGACAAAGCGGAAGAAAATTACGCCGTTAGGCTAGGCAAGATTTAATTCTGTCTGTGGTATAAGTAAGAAAAAGGTGATAACGATGTCTAAAAAAGAATTGGCAACCGTGTGTGGACTTTGCTGTAGCGCTTGTAACCTCGCAGGTGAATTCTGCAAAGAGCCATGTTCGGTTGCGAAAGGTAAGATGAATTGGGGGCAGTGCCCAGTATACACCTGTTGTACAGAAAAAGGCTTTGAACACTGTGGGCTTTGTCCTGATTTCCCCTGCTGGGTATTGGATGCGCTTGAAAGTCTTGAGAAGGGGCTCAATTTACCCGTAAACAACGAAATACGGGGGAGGAACTTAAAGCGTAGAACGGAAATCGGCACAGAAAAATGGGTTGAGGAGATGGAAGCAAAATTTAAAAAAAGCTAGGGAGATCGTAGATTATGCCCAAGGTTAAGGTAAACGATATCCAGATGTACTACGAGACTAGAGGCGATGGATTTCCCCTTCTTCTTATCCATGGTTTCCTGGCGAACGTCGACTGCTGGGATCCCTTGTATTTCATTCCAAAGCTTTCGGAGCGATTCAAACTCATAATGTTTGAAAACAGAGGTGCGGGGCGCACGGATGTGTCTGACAAGGAATACTCGATCAGACTGTTCGCCGATGATGCGGCTGGGTTGATGGAAGAGCTGAAGATCGAGCGTGCACACGTGCTCGGGCATTCTATGGGTGGGATGATCGCCCAAGAATTCGCTATAAACTATCCTGAGAAAGTCGAAAAACTCGTGCTCGCCTCAACCTTCTGCGGTGGGGAAAAAGCGGTCCAAGTCCCTCCCGAAGCAGCCCAGATGGTGACGGACATCTCCACAGCTGTATCTGAGAAGGGTGCCTGGAGCGAGGAAATAGCTCAAAAGTTGATGCCCCGCATTTTCACCGAGGAGTTCATGAAGGAAAACCCTGGAGTGGTGGATGTCGCGATCAAACTCGTCCTCACCGCCCCCACCCCCCTGGAAGCGATTACGCGCCAAGCGCTCGCAGTTCTAACTTTTGACGTGGGGGACAGGCTCCCACAGATCAAAGTGCCAACCCTCATACTGGCTGGAAAAAAGGATATCTTCATCCTTCCAGAGAACGCCGAGATCATGGCTAGGGCCATACCCAATTCTAAGGTCGTGTACTTCGAGAACTCTGCCCATCAACTCCAAGAAGAGATAGAAAAGGTAACAGATGCCATCTTAGAGTTCCTCACACACACCTAAAAAATTCAAATGCCCTCTTCTTCAAGGATTATCTCCACAGCAAATCTACCCCGTACATATTACACATCTAACGGCGAAATCTACGCTTACTGTGAAACTACTGGGGAAGACTGGGAACTAGGGCATAAGCCGGATGATCTAAAAAGTACAAGTGCCACTTTCATATTCGTTTGATAAAACTATTTGCCCAAATACCTGTAAATCGTGCTTGGTTTACCCCGCCCACCCGCTCCAGCTGAGGATGGCGCGGTTTGCTCGGTGGGCTGCACGAGCCCTATTTCGATCAATTTCTGAACGGTGCGCCACGCCAAGATCTTCGGGGCTTGAGTCTCGCGCATGAGCTCTGGAATGGTGAACTCCTTCATCTCCCTGATTTTCCTGAAGATGTCCACTTCTCGGATCCTCATATCGGGGAGCCCGCGTTCGACTAATATGGACGCCGCATCACCCCGAGCTCGTCGGAGGCCGACCCAGGCCGCAGATACCGCCACCAGCAACGCCACGCCCGCCACGGCCAGTATCGCAGCTAGTGGTATCCCTTCGGTCGGGGGTTGTTGCGGGGCGACAAAGGCTGACGCTTTCCCGATGTCGATGACGTGGGTCGAGAAGTGGGGCACGGAGATGAGCAGTTGTACTCCCTCTCCCCCAACTATGACCACGTATTCTGGCTCGTTTTCGTCAGTCGGATTGAGCACATCTTCATAACTGTTGGCCGTATCTATTTTTTGGCCGTTGAACAGAACAGTTATCTCATCTAAGTTCTCGAACTTTATCACGTTGTCGTGTATGTCCACGATGATGGTCTGTCCCTCTGAGTTTTCTGAGCTGACCGTCACCCTGACCACCCCATTGTTGATCTCCGCCGAGAGGTCTAGGTTGAAGCTGAAGATATCGTGCCTGACGGTCGGCTCCATGCTGGAGGCCCCTTTCACCACAGATACAAGCGCTCCGGGTGCCTGTGGAGTATGAATCACGTCGATCGTGTCCGAACCTATAAATGGCAATCCACCCGCGCGCCCGGTCACCGTCAAAGTCGTGGGGCCAAGCGAAAGGATGTTCCCCACGCTCGATCTGTTGAATTTGACCATAAGATCTGGGGCGCCATCGTTATCATAACCCCCTATTTCCGTGCCCGCGGACAGGTCCACTGGGACAAACCTGTTGAGCAGTATACTCGACACGTCTATCCTGCTCACGTTGTCGTTCGGGAGTTCTATGTAGCATGTCACCCACCTGTCTTCAGAACCGATCTGGAGGGTGTCCGGTTTTATATCAACGACTGCTCTGAGCGGGAGAGTGGCCTCGACTAAACCCGACGAGCTGCAGGTGCTTGACTGGTATTCGTTATCCCCTGCAAAAGTTGCGGTTACCACCACGTTGTCTTCATGGCTGGGGGCGGCGTAGGTGACTGAAACTTGTCCTAGGGAGTCAGTGACCCCGCTGGAGGGAACGATCCCCCCCGAGGTGGCGCTCCAAGTCAGGGTCTTTCTGATCAGAGGAGCACCATTTGATGTGAGCGTGGCGGTCAGAGTTATTGAGCCCCCTGGTTGTAATGTAAACGTTGAGGGGGTGATCACTAAGCTGGTGAAGGGTTTGGTTGGAATTAGCAGTACGAGCGGGTAGTGATCCACGTTGCTTCCTCCAATAATAGATCTCGGCTGATCCACTATCCCGTTGTTGTCGGCATCAGGGTGTTCGGGGGGCTGCCAGTCGCTCCAGTAG
>CAZWMM010000074.1:0-4362 GCA_964634985.1 Hadarchaeota archaeon (SeqCode) | reverse complement strand
AAAGAGGCCCTTCAAAAGTACCATTGGTTGCAGGATTACATGTGGAAACTGGTTGACCGAAACAAGGACGATTTCACGAAGAGAGCTGCGGAAGACTTCAGCGGTGGGTACTTCATGAGGATATTGCCGAACGCAGAGGTGACTTTCCCCCTCCAGTCATGCCTCATGATCACGAAGAGAAACTTAGAGCAACGGATACACAACATCATAATCGCAGAGGAAGGGTCGAGAGCCCACATCATAAGCGGCTGCGTCCAACATCCCGAGGTTGATAAGGCCTCCCACATAGGGATATCCGAATTCTACGTGAAGAAGGGAGCCACGCTCAATTTCACCATGATCCACAACTGGAGTGAAAAAACTTTCGTAAGGCCAAGGAGTGCGGCGCTGATAGAGGCCGATGGAAAATTTGTGTCAAACTACCTCTGTTTTAAGCCGGTCGAAGATGTGCAGATGTATCCAGTGGCCTTATGCAATGGGGAAGAATCGAGGGTAAGCTTCAACAGTATCCTCTACGGTCATGAAAACTCGTTGCTCGACATCGGGTCCAAAGCTGTCTTAAACGGGAAAGGAAGCAGGGCTGAGATGATTTCCCGGGCGATTGCTAAAAAGGATTCAAAAATAATCGTCAGGGGGATGATAGACGGGAATGACCCCGGGTGTAAGGGACATCTGGAATGCAGGGGTCTCCTCATGGACGATGAATCTTTCATAGAATCTATTCCAGAACTCATCGCAAGAAAAAAAGGTGCCGAGATAACCCACGAGGCAGCGGTGGGAAAAATATCTGAAAAAGAAATCGAATACCTCATGACTAGGAAACTCTCCCGGGACCAGGCAATTTCAGCCATCATCCGAGGATTTATGGACGTTGGCCTCATGGGGCTGCCGAAAGCCTTGAACGAAGAAGTCAATCGAATTTTGGACCTGGTCATGCAGGCCGGGTAACATCCCCATCGTTTAAGGCTTAAAAATGCTTTTCGAAGACCCGATAGATGTCTTCGGGTTTCTCCAGTACGAAAACCTCATCCATCCCGGCTAGCCTTTTGACATTTTCCACGTCTTCCTTTCGGACCCTCAATTTTAGATCCCGTCCATCGGGAAGTTTTGTAACCACAGACCCCTCTTTGTAATCGGAGGGTAGCAGGTAAACGGGAACGAACGCTTTTAGGGCCATGATCGCCGAGTTGCAGAGTAAGGTATCGCCTATTCCCGCCGAGAGCTTTGCAACCGTATTCGAGGTTGCTGGAGCGATCAACAAAAATTCAAACTTTCCCAATTGTAACTGACCGGCCAAGAAAGGTGTGTTCGAATCGATTTCAACCCAAATTCGGCCAAAATTTTCCGTTAAATCATTACTCAACCTGTAATATCTCACAACTTGATTCCCCGCTTTGGAGAGGTAAACTCTTACATCCGCTTCCTCCTCGTACTTTTTCTTTACTTCCTTCATGATCTCCACCGTTTCGGCCAACCTATCTCCACTGCCCGTAATCCCCCAAGCAACCTGCTTTTTCCTCTTTTCCCCTCTTTCCCTAGCCATCACCTCCGCGACCGCGCTTCCACTCATTATTTTTCACCCCCAGATTTCTTCAAAAACTCGGCAAATTTTTTAACGGTTTTCCTCAAACTTCTAAATCCCTCTTCATCTTTTTTCACTCCTTCAAGAGTATCTCTCGACCAAAAAGTTGCCCCCAAGTTTGCCCCAAATGTGCCACCGCTGAGGGGTATGATCCCGTTCAGGATGTAAAACGTCATGATTTGCTGGATTGCAAGTTCCTGCCCGCCCACCCTATCTCCCCCAACCACGATAGCCATGCCCACTTTATTCTTGAAAAAATTTTGATCAGCCGCAACCAATGCCCTACACCGGTCCATAACGGCCTTTGTTTGGGCGCTGATTCCCCCATTGTAAACGGGAGTGGCAATTATTATCCCTTCAGCATCCTTGAGTAAAGAATAGAGCCCGTACATATCGTCTTTGTTCACGCACTTTTTGTTTTTCAAGCAGTAATCGCAATGCAGACAAAATCCAATTTTTTTATTTCTAACGCTGACAAAATCCGTTTCAAAACCCATCTCTTTCAACATGTTCAGAGCTTCTCTCAACACGTGCTCGGTTGCCTTTTTTCTAGGGCTCCCACATATGCCGAGTATCATTAATTACTCCATTAATTCTGTATACATTTTAATCTTATCAATTAGGAATAAATTGGGATTGGAAAATATGCAGCCACCTAAGGTCAAAATGGTTATGGGGGGATGAGGAGAGAGAGGAAAAGGATGAACCCTCAGAATCTAAGGAGGAGATTCGTGTAACCTTCCCGGTGACTAAGGTGGAAGGGAGGGAAGTCCCCTGGGACCCCTCCCAGCTCCGAAGGGTCCAAGCGCACCCGTGCTTCAGCTCGCGAGCAGCTCATCTTTTCGGCCGAATCCATCTCCCGGTGGCACCCAGATGTAACGTCCAGTGTAACTATTGTATCAGGAAATTCGATTGTGTAAACGAGTCCAGACCCGGGGTGACGAGCAAAATCCTGACCCCCCGAGAGGCTTTGAAGCGCGTCCGGGAGGTCTTGAAAAGGCATCATTGGATCAGAGTAGTCGCAGTCGCGGGGCCAGGGGAGCCCCTCTTCAACGAGCCAACATTCGAAACCTTCAGACTAGTTCGAAAAGAGTTCCCGCACTTGATGCGATGTATGAGCACGAACGGACTGCTCTTGCCCGAAAGGATGAAGGACCTGGTGGGGCTGGGAATAGGAAATCTCACGGTCACGGTCAACGCCGTAGACCCGAAAGTGGGCGAGCATATCTACTCCTTCATAAACTATCGAGGGAAAAAGTACAAGGGAAGGAAAGCCGCCCAGATCCTCATAAAGAATCAACTCAAAGGCATCGAGGAGGCGGTGCGAAGGGGGATACTGGTGAAGGTGAACACGGTTTTGATACCAACCGTGAACGACGAACACGTGGTTGCCGTTGCCAAAAGAGTTGGGGAGCTGGGGGTCTACGTGCAGAACATAATTCCTCTGATCCCCCAGTTCAAATTTGCCCATCTCCCCTCACCTTCTTCCGCGAAAAAGAAACGGATGCAAGAACTCTGTGGAAAATACGTCAGACAGATGACCCACTGCCGACAGTGCCGTGCCGACGCTGTGGGGAAGCTCGGCAAGGATTTACAGGGAAAATATTGCTTTAAATGAAATAACAATTATTTGAGGATTATTTTCAATTCACCCTTCCGTGTCACCCGCCCCACTGCGCCCCGCGGTTTTTTGGCGTGGGTCTTGTAGGAAAGAATCAGCAGCAATAAATAGTAATACGGGAAAAATAAAACTGGTGGTTGGCTGGTGGATTTCTCTGTCTATGACCGGACAGAGACTTCCCATTCCTCCAAGGCAACTAGCCAACCACCAACTTGAGGATGCTGGACACGTAATTATTTTTTGAGTTCGCGCGCGCAGTAAGCCCAAAATATTCTAAACTTTTTTTACGTGTGGTACCTAACAGCAAAATTTATCAAATTAATTTGGTGGCCCTAAACCCCGTCTTTTAGGTGGGGTAGTTGACTTTTCCAAGAACATTTAGCGCTGGAAGTTAAAACAATTTACGGAAATACTTTCAGTACCCTCTCCGGAAAATTGACTTAAGGTCCAAGTGTCTAACTGAAAGGGGGCGACGTTGAGAATAGCCGTTATCGCCGACAATCACTTGGGGGCGAAGTGGGGGACCGAGCGAGGACAGGATTCATTTGACCAAGCTAGGGAGGCAATCGAGCGATCACTCGAACTCGGAGCTGAACTCATCCTCATGCTCGGAGATATATTTGAAGCCAGAACCCCCCGCCAAGAGGTCTGGGCCCAAGCCATGCGAATCCTCTCTCTGCCGCTCGCGAGGGGGCGCAGCGGGATAAAGCTTGACCGCACCATCGATAAAAATCAGGAAGATATCTCGCCCCTCTCTCTCCGCGGGACACCTGTGATCGCTTTGCACGGGAACCACGAGCGCCGTACTCGAGGGTTAGTCAATCCAGTCCAAGCTCTCGAAGCGGCTGGGCTCCTGATCCACTTGCACCACAACACGATAATCTTCGAAACTCAACGAGGCAAGCTCGCAATCCATGGCATGAGCCATGTGCCGGAGCAACAGGCAAAGAACGTGCTCGCAACTTGGAACCCAAAACCAGTTGAGGGGGCTTTCAACATTTTAATGCTCCATCAATCGGTCGGGCAATATGTGTACTCAAGCGAGGAATCCCCCACGATCGACCTAGCCGACCTGCCGCCTGGGTTCGATCTCTACCTCTGCGGCCACATCCACTATCACACCGAGACGGCCGCGCACCGCAAGTTGCTTCTTTTCCCG
>CAZWMM010000073.1:0-4415 GCA_964634985.1 Hadarchaeota archaeon (SeqCode) | reverse complement strand
GAGGAATTCCTGAGGCAGGGGCCATCCGCCCGGTTCTTCAAGTTCGTTCATTCCCAAGGGGAGTTCGACGAGAGGATGACGTGCAAGAACCTCGATAAACGGCGGGTGTACATCGACCTCCAAGACGATACCGTCTACAGCGTGAACACCCAATACGGCGGGAACACAATCGGTCTCAAAAAACTGGCGATGCGACTGGCCATAAAGTATGCTTCAGAGGAGGGCTGGCTCTGCGAACACATGCTCATAATAGGGATCCACGGCCCGAAAGGTCGGGTGACCTACTTCACGGGGGCGTTCCCCTCGCTGTGTGGAAAAACTTCAACCGCAATGTTGAACGGCGAAACGATAGTGGGCGACGACATCTCCTACTTGAAGAGAAAGGGCGACAAAGTGAAAGCGGTCAACGTGGAAAGGGGGATATTCGGGATAATTCAGGAGATCAACTCAAAAGATGACCCTATTTTGTGGAAAGCGCTCAACAGCCCAAGCGAGATCATCTTCTCGAACGTTCTGGTCACCGAGGACGGAGGCGTGCACTGGATCGGGAAGGATGGAAAAGTCCCAGCCAGAGGCTTCAATCACTCCGGGGAGTGGTGGATCGGAAAGAAAGACGCCAAGAGCAAAGAGATACCTTGCTCTCACCCCAACGCCAGATTCACGCTTGATCTGAAGATTTTGGAGAACTTGGACCCGAAGCTGGACGACCCCGAAGGTGTGGTGGTCGGCGGCATCGTCTACGGGGGCAGGGATTCGGATACATCGGTACCGGTCGAGGAATCGTTCGACTGGGTACACGGCGTAGTGACCAAGGGGGCGTCGCTGGAGTCCGAGGGGACTGCGGCTGTGCTGGGTGGGAAAGGAGTCAGGGAATTCAATCCGATGTCCAACCTCGATTTCCTGTCCATACCCATCGGCAGGTATATCCAGGACAATCTCGATTTCGGCGGAGACATGGAGAAATCGCCTCTCATCTTCGGCGTGAACTATTTCCTGAGGGACAGGGACACCGGGAAGTTCCTGAACGAGGTGAATGACAAAAAGGTCTGGTACAAGTGGATGGAACTCCGCGTGCACAGAGAGGTCGGGGCGATAAGGACACCCACCGGCCTGATCCCGAAGTACGAGAACCTCAAGAGATTGTTCAAGGAGGTGCTCGGCAAGGAGTATTCAAAGGATGACTATGTGAAGCAGTTCACGTTAAGGGTCCCGGAACATTTGGATAAGATCGAGAGGATAATGAAGATTTATAAGGCCAAAGTTTCCGACACGCCGCAAATTATATTTAAAATATTGGAAGAGCAAAAGCGAAGACTAAAAGAGGCAAGAGAAAAATTAGGGGATTACATCTCACCAGATAAATTCTGCTAGGATTTATCATCAAGGTCCATCCAACACGGCGTAATGGGTTATCAATTTAAGGCGCGCGCGCATCAATCAATTTGGCGTTAGGATGTCTGGCTACCGCGGTAAGGCGCTTAGGTTGCTCAAGTCAATTTCCGCGGACGTTGGGGATAGGTTAAAGATTGAGAGGGCGGGTGAGGTTTACGAAGGCATTCTCATGCCTCGCTCAGAGTTGGGCGATCCAAACCACCTCGTGCTAAAACTGGCGAGTGGTTATAATTTAGGTCTGAGGGTAGCTAAGGGGTTACGGGTGAGTAAAGTAAGCAAGGGAAAAGCACCGAAGCTCGGACTTCCGCCCCTCGAGTTAAAGCGTAACCCCGCGAAGCCAGATGTCACGATCGTCGGAACAGGCGGAACCATCGCCTCCCGCGTCGACTACCGCACTGGAGCGGTTTACCCTGCTTTCACCCCTCAGGAGATCTACAGCGCGGTGCCTGAGCTGGCCGAACTCGCGAACATTCGGGTAGTTGAGGCTTGTAGTGTTTTCAGCGAGCACATGACGCCTCAGCTATGGGTCAAAATAGGCCGAAAGGTTGCGAGGGAGCTAAATACCGGGGCAAGCGGGGTGGTCGTGGCGCACGGCACCGACACCATGGGCTACACTGCCGCCGCGTTGAGTTTTATGCTCAAGGACCTCTTCAGGCCGGTCGTGCTTGTGGGCTCCCAGCGTTCATCGGATCGCCCGAGCAGCGACGCGGCTTTAAACCTCATCGGTGCCGTCACGGTGGCTGCTCGCTCAGATATCGCCGAAGTCTGCGTAGTGATGCACGGATCAATGGAAGACGATTTCTGCCTGATCCATCGGGGGACCAAAGTCCGAAAATGCCACACGAGCCGCCGCGACACCTTTCAGACGATTAACGACATCCCGATCGGCATGGTCCGGGGGCGGGAGCTAGAGTTTTTCCGCGCCGATTACAACCGCGCCAAGCCGAAGGGCAGAGTCAAGCTCGATTACAAATTCAAACCGAAGGTGGCGTTAGTTAAAACTTTCCCGGGCGTGCAGAGCGATGTCATCGAGGGTTTGCTAGAGATGGGCTACAAGGGTATCGTGCTGGAGGGGAGCGGGCTGGGACACGCACCCAAGTCGCTTTTCAGTGGCATCGAGCGAGCGATCAAGCAAGGGGTTCCTGTGGTGATGACCTCCCAGTGCTTATGGGGGCGCATCGACATGAAGGTTTACTCAACCGGACGAGATTTGTTCCAGCTGGGGGTGATCCCTGGGGGAGACATTTTGAGCGAAACAGCCTACGTCAAGCTCATGTTCGCACTAGGGCATACCTCTGAGCTAGATGAAATTTCAAAGCTCATGCGAACAAACTTGGCGGGTGAGATCTCACCGGTGACGCGCCCAGACACCTTTTTGAAGCCAGTTTTTCCAGGGGAATAACATGAAGCTTGACTACAGCAAGCTTGGCTTAAGGGTCGGCCTCGAGCTTCACCAGGAGCTCGACACCCATAAGCTCTTTTGCAATTGTCCATCTGAACTTCGAGAGGAAGAGCCAACGCTGGAGGTGAAACGAAGGCTGCGCCCGACCCAGAGCGAGCTTGGAGAGGTCGACCGCGCGGCGCTGGCCGAGGCGATTAAGGGAAAGGGATTCAGGTACCAGCTCTACCCCGACAGTATTTGCTTGGTTGAGCTCGATGAGGAACCCCCGCATTCGATCAACGAGGAGGCACTCGATATCGCCCTTGAAATCGCTTTGCTCCTAAACGCCAAACCAGTCGATGAAGCGCACACGATGCGCAAGATAGTGATCGACGGCAGCAACACATGCGGCTTCCAGCGCACCCTCCTCATCGCGACCGACGGTTACGTTAGGACCGAGCAGGGGGGGGTTAGAATCCCCACAATTTGTCTCGAGGAAGATGCGGCTAGGAAGATCGAGGAAGGGGTCGAATTGATCGATTACCGTTTAGACAGGCTTGGTATCCCGCTTGTCGAGATCGCAACAGGACCCGATTTCTCTGACCCTCAAACTCCGACGAAAATCGCTCTTTACATGGGACGGCTCATGCGCACCACGGGAAAGGTCAAGCGCGGCATAGGAACCATCCGCCAAGATATCAACATCTCGATCGCAGGGGGGGCTAGGCAAGAGATCAAAGGCATTCAGGAGCTCGCGCTCATCTCGAAGGTAATCGAGCGTGAGGTGGAGAGACAGCTCGCCATCATCAAGATCAAGGATGAGCTGAAGCGGAGGGGCGCAACGAAAGTCAAAAAGCAGTTTGTGAACGTTTCAGAGATTTTTTCCAGCACGGAGTCGAGTGTGCTCAAAAATAGCCTAGCCACGGACGGCGTTGTGCTAACTGTCAAGTTGCCTGGATTTGCTGGACTCGTTGGTAAGGAACTGCAGCCAGGTAGGAGGCTAGGCACCGAGCTGGCAGATCACGCGAAGCTCTACGGCAAAGTCGGCGGTATTTTCCACACCGATGAGTTACCCAACGGTGGCATCTCGGCGGCCGAGGTGGAGCAACTCAAAAAGATCCTTGAAACCACCGAGCGGGATGCTGTTGTCATAGTTGCGGATAGGAAGGAAAACGCTGAGGTTGCGTTGAGCGCGGTCGTAGATAGAGCGAATCAGGCGCTCGATGGGGTACCAGAAGAGACGCGCCGTGCCTTGCCCGATGGCAACAGCGAGTTCATGCGCCCGTTGCCCGGCGCAGGGAGAATGTACGTCGAAACGGACATCCCACCGATTCCAATCCAACTTGAGAGGCTAGAAAAGATAAGAAAACGATTACCGGAGCTACCCGAGCAGCGGCGCACGCGGTTCGTCCGAGATTATGGGCTGAGCGAGGAACTCGCGGAGCGGATTAGCTTATCGGAGAAAGTGGAGCTGTTCGAGGAATTGGTCGAAAAATCTAAGTCCGACCCGACACTTGTGGCGACAACGCTCGAGCAGACGCTAGTGAGCCTCCGGAGGGAAGGTGTACCCGTAGAAAAAGTTCAAAAAAATGCCCTCATTGAGCTGTTTGGTTTGGTGGCGAAGGGAAAGCTCGCGAAGGAA
>CAZWMM010000072.1:0-4455 GCA_964634985.1 Hadarchaeota archaeon (SeqCode) | reverse complement strand
TGTGGTGGATGCGACAGGGGACGGTGATATAGCGGCTCGCGCAGGGGCTCATTTCCCCCATGGGCGTTGACCAAGACTGCAGCTTTAATGGCGAGCAAGCGCTTAGCGTCGATCAACGTCGCGCGGAGCTCCCTCAAAACTTGCTCTAGGCTTTGATGGCGCCCAGTTCTTATGTCGGGGAACTCGTGTGAAGAGCGAAGAACGCCGAGAAACTTCGTCCCGGTTCTCCCCGCGGCTTCCGAGGCGACATGAGAGGCTAACCTCGCATCTGTGTCCAAAGGCAAAGCTGCTCCATGCCGCTCCTCGTGAGAGCCGATCGCTAGGATGCCGACCTCTTCGAGGTGCAACTTTTACACCTTTTCCAAACGTTTCGCTGTTTTCACCGCTGCCTCGACCGCGCGTCTAGCGAACTCGTTCACCCGCTCCAGCGCCTGCATCCGAGTCATGCCAGGTCCAGAGATGCCCAGTGCCACGGGCTTGCCGTATTCTATCGACAAGTCTATTAGTTTCCGAGATGCATGCGTCATCACCATCTCGTCATGCTTTGTCTCGCCTTCGATCACGGCACCTAGCGCAACCACCGCGTCGATATCATCTCGTGCAATGAGCTTCTTAGCAGCCAGCGGAAGTTCGAAGACACCTGGAACGAGCACTTCGGCGGTCACTTGAGCTTCCAAGAACTCGGCGTGGCGCTTCGCGAACTCCAACATTACACCTGTGACATCCCAGTGAAACTCGCTCGTACAGATTCCTAACTTGACCACTTTTTCACCTCCTCAAAGACCCGGCATCAGGGCCTCCTTCGCGCTGCCCCGTGCCGGCCAGCTTTGTCAACTCCTCGGGTTTGAAGAGCATACGGTAAACATTCCGAGCGTGTTCCCGCGCCCGCCGATCAGCTAGCTCCGCCAACTCCTTTTCATTCGCCGCCTCATCCTCGAAAACGAAAACCTCGATCACATGTTTGTTCGTCAGCAGCTGGGTCCAGATTAAACCGAGCGAGGCTTCGTGGGCGCACTGCTTGTCGATGGGTGCGGCCCCGGGCATTCCAAATGCCATCACCACATCTTCCCCTTCTTCGAGTAGCCGCTTCGCCTCGACGGGCAGATCTTTGATCCCTGGCACGGTGCGACGTTCAAACTTGACGCTACAGAGTTGATTGAGCTCATCGATCGCAGCTCGCGCCATGTCGTAGCGCGCGAAGGTTGTGTCGACTATTCCAACGCGTCGCATCTCACCGTCTCCTGTCCTTGTAAGCTTGGGCTATCTCATCACTCCTCAAACAAACCAAACCGCGCTCGCTCGCGTAGTTGCTCGCATCCTCGAAGCTAAGTGCTCTGCCAGTTTCGGAGTCCAGCATTTCACATATAGCTATAACAGGCGTTACGTCAGCTAGTCCGGCAAGTGCGACGGCTAGTTCAGTATGCCCCCTGCGCTTGCCAAGCAAACCATCGCTTGCACGAAGCAGTGGGATGTGTCCCGGGCTACGAAAGTTGCGGCCAAACTCTTCCTGCATTGGGCCATCGAGCGATTTCCCTCCAATTTTACCCAGCTCTCTAACGGTGAGCGCTCGATCGATGTCTGTTACGCCGGTAAAGGTATGGCGATGATTCACCGCTAGCGAAAAGGCCGAGCGCTCGTCGTATGGCAAGTCATTTGGGCGGGTGAACGCAAAAATCTCGAACTTGGCTGAGGCCCCATCGTAAACCTCGGTCAAGTAGGGGAGCCCCAGGTTATTCGCTATCTGCGGGTGAAGTGCCACGCAGATCAACCCCCCGGCATCTCTCCGCATGGTCGCTATGTGGTTAGGCTTGACGAATTCGGCTGCGATCATCATGTCGACTTCATTTTCGCGCTCTGCAGCATCGTGGACAAGCACGAACCTGCCAGAACGAAGAGATTCAATCGCATCAACTATACTCAAATCATCACCTCGACTTTCACCTCATCGCCATCTTTTAGTTTGAGTTCTTTGCGCAAGTGCTTGGGAGCTAATATCTCGATCATGTTAGTCAAGTGGGTGCGAAGCGGCAGAACTATTGCAACTTCGGTGTCCCGGATGGTAGCTGGAAAGCACTTCACCGGGCCGAAAGTTCGCTCTTTTGTTGTGAATCCCTCGATAGGTTTTCCAGGTAGTTCATGGAGCACCTCCTTCTGCTCGAGCGACGCCTTGTCGAGCTTCAGGTCCAACGTCCCAGGGTAGGGATCGAACCCGAGCTCACGCTTGAACTGCTTGCGGTAGCCCTCTTGTCCCACATAGTAGCCCCCCTCGCCTAATCCCGATGCGACTCGACCCACGAGTTCCAAAATGCTGGAAGGAGTCAAGATTGCACTCAAATCGTGGTGGAGCTTGCGAAGTGCTCGTAGGCCAGCACGAGTTAGCCTTACCCTTTGTCCTCGGGGACCTGGTTCCCTCGATATTAACTCTAGTTTCTCTAGCTCGACTAGCCAGCGGGCCGCTGTCTGCTGGGATGTATCTAAACGAATCGCGAGGTCCTTCGAGATAAGTCTATAAGGCGTGAGACGTACGCCCATCCGCGCCAGCTCTAGCAGTACGAATAAATTTCGAGTCGTCTATAGCACCCACAAAAATAAGTAGCTTCTTATTTATAAGTTACTATGTTGCCCCGTTCGAGATAATAATTATCGTGTTCTTGTTAAATGAACAGAACAAGAGAAGCAAGGATCGTAAGCCCTGATAAGCTTCTCACAAATCAACGTCGCTTCCTCTTCTGGTAAATCCAAGATGTTAGAAGCTAACCCGAAAAGATCTTTCTCTATGTTATATACGTTGTGGGCGGTGGGAGTGACGACATCTGCCGCCCCCACCAAACAATTTCTGTCAATTTCATAACAATGATAGAGGGTTCCACGTGGTGCTTCTGTTATTGCGTGTCCCCTCCCCGGTTTGGCCTCTATCTTCTTCCTTTCTTCCTTTTTCAATTTTATTTTATTTATGATATCGATGGCATCATCTAGGTATTGCAAAATTTCGATCGCTCTGGCAACATTGTTAAAGAAGGGGTTGAAGTTTGGAAATTTTACCCCTATTTCATCGGAAATTTTTTTAGAGTCTTCAGAAAGCTTATCGAAATTTAAATTCATCCTTGCCAGGGGGCCAACTAGGAAAGAGGACCGCCCTTTCACCGTTGAATGTTTTGCGTTAGAAGGGGGGACGTACTTTTCCTCGATGTATTCTCTATATTCATACTCCTCGCACGATAAACCTTCTGTTGATGTTAATTTCCCACTGTTGAGTGGATAACCGTTTTCACTCCTGAGAGCAACATTCTCGCATCTTCTTTCAAAATTTGGTATTTCTAAATTTTTTAAAATCCGCATGGTCTCGATAACATCATTCTTGGCCTCTTTTAGTCTATATCCAAATTTTTTTAGCTTTTCTTCTCTTGGAAGAGCCGTGAATCTTCCAGGCACAACAGTGACGGGGTGTACTGCTCTTCCCCCTATTAGATCTTGCAGATCGTTTCCCAGTTTTTTTAGCCTCAATCCTCGCTTCACGGCTTCGGTATGATCATTTACCATCGCTATTACGCTTTCATAACCCAAATAATCGGGAACCGCTAGGAAATACAGGCTTAGGACATGGCTCTCGATCATTCCACCGATTGCGAGGAGCTGACGTAAATCTCTTGTTTGATCACTTGTTTCTATGTCGAGCGCATTTTCGATTGCACGTACCGCAGTTATCTGATGAGCTGCGGAACATATGGCACAGATTCTTGATGCGATTTCAGGAACTTCTTCAAATCTTTTCCCCTTTAGGAAAGCCTCGAAGAACCTTATTGGTTCGTAAACGTTCAGAAGTACTTCTTTTACTTTATTTCCCTCAACTTTTACATGAAATGCGGCTTCTCCTTCTACCCTAGCTAAATAGTCGGACTTTATTTCCTTCCAGCTCATCTCATGCCACCATCGCTTTGATCTCCAAAAGTTTTCTCACCATTTCCTCTTTTCCAAAACCTATCTCTCTCATTTTTTCTATGAATGATTCTGCATTCGGATCGCTCATCGCCCCCCGGCACCCACTGCACCATTTTCCAAAAGAAGGACAAAGAGCTCCGCATCCAGCTTTGGTTATGGGCCCCATGCATAATTCGTCATTAAGAAGGAGACATTCGTTCTCCTTCATTTTGCAATCCATACAAACGCTGTAAGAAGGGAAATAGGGAGTTTTTCCCAGGAGAACGCTTGTCAATAGCTCCAATATCTCGCTTTTCTCTACTGGGCATCCGTTGAGGTAATAATCCACTGGAATATATTCATCGATTCCGTAAACTTTTGTTGACCTGATAGTATCTACCCTGCCGTATACTTCTTTTTCTATTTCTCTTTGGGACCAGATGTTCTTCATCAAATTTGGTCCACCGTAGCAGGCGCAAGCACCGAAAGCGACCAACGTTTTCGTGTTTTTTCTTACTTCTTTTATCTTTCCTATCT
>CAZWMM010000071.1:0-4492 GCA_964634985.1 Hadarchaeota archaeon (SeqCode) | reverse complement strand
GCCTTTCGTGCATCCGGATTCCCACGGATTCATCCCCTTTTGGCCCAACTATAGTGGTCCCCCTCGCGGATAAATCACCGTGGCGGAAGTGTATAACTTTCGCGTTTATCCCCGGGTCTTTGTAATTCATCGCTTGGGGATTCATTACCCGCGCACCAAACCTCGCCAACTCGCGCATCTCCTCGACCGAAATTTTTTCGATTAGCCCCGCTTCATTGACCTCGTTTGGATCTGCGCTCATCACCCCATCTACATCGGTGACCATGATCACCTCGTCGGCATCCAAACACTTGCCCATGAGGAAGCCTGTTGTGTCGCTCCCTCCCCGCCCAATCGTAGTTATGTTCCCCCGTCCATCCTTTCCCAAGAAGCCGCATATCACGGGGGTCACGCGCCTCTCAAGCAAGGGCAGGATGTATCGCTGGATCCGTCGCTTCGTTTCGGCGAGATCGATGTTTGCTAGGCCGAAATGGCTATCGGTCACCACCGGCCACTCCTCTTGCCCAGGGTCGATGTACCGAGCCTCAGCTCCAAGGCTCCGTAAAGTTGCTGCGAAGATCCGGGCGCTCGTTCGCTCGCCCATCGCCATTATGTCGTCGAGCTCTTGAGCGCTTATCCTACCTTTTGTGCTCGCTTTCACAGTTTCAATCAGCTTGTCAGTCGTATCCCCTATCGCAGACACGACCACCGCCATTTGAGTTCCCTTTTCATATTCTCTGTAAACGGCCTTTGCACCCAAGCCTATGCGTTCGCCGTTCTGCAAGCTGGTCCCGCCGAATTTAACGAGTATGCGTTTCATGCGAGCCACCCAGGGATGCGGTCGAGGCGCGTCAAGTCATCGTGGCTCTCGCGCTGTCTTATGATATCGCCCTTCCCTTTTCTGACGAGCACCATGGCTGGGCGGGGCTGGGCCGTATGCTGACTTGACATCGCCAACCCATACGCCCCGACATCGAAAATTGCTGCGGTATCTCCCGGCTCGACCCGCGGGAGGAGCCGCTCTTTGCCTAAGAAATCACCTGACTCACAGAGGGGCCCGGCAACATTTACGGACTTCTCATTTTTTTCTCTCATCTTGTTAGCGAGCTCGATATGGTGATATGCCCCGTAGAGGGCCGGCCTTATCAGTGCGTTCATTCCCGCGTCGAGGGCTATCCAATCGAGTGTGTCCGGACGCGATTTCGTGTAACCGACTCGGGCTAGCAGGACACCTGCATCACCGACTACGTATCGCCCGGGCTCGAAGACCAATGTTGGTTTGGCGAGATCCTTCTTCCTGACCACCCGCTTGACCACAGCTACTATGCGGTCCGCGACAACCTCGGGAGAAAGTTCCTGCTCGTCGGGCTTGTAGGGGATGCCAAGGCCGCCTCCGAAGTCGATGAGTTTTAGGTGAACATCGAATCTCCCCGTAATCTCCGCGGTGAGGGCCATTAGCTTCTTCGCTTCCTTCTCGAAAGGGGCGGCATTTAGGATCTGGGACCCTATGTGGGCGTGGATGCCGACGACTTCGACGTTCTTCATCTTTGAGGCGAGTTCATAGGCTCTGAGCGCCTGCCCGCTCGCGACATCGAATCCGAACTTGTTCTCCCTCAAACCCGTGGCGAGGTGTGGATGAGTTGGCGTCTTCACGTCCGGGTTCACCCTAAATCCTATCCGCGCCTTTTTCCCCGTCCGCGATGCAAGGCTTTCGATGGTGTCGAGTTCTTGGAAGTTGTCTACATTTATCAAGACTTCATTTGCTATCGCTAGTTCGAGTTCGGGGATCGATTTGTAGTTGCCGTTAAAAACAATTCGTTCAGCCGGAATACCCACTTCGAGGGAATTTCGAAGCTCATTGATCGAGCTGACCTCTGCGCCCGCGCCTTCGCTCTGCAGGATCTTACAGATCGCGAGGTTCGAATTGGCTTTTAAAGCGTAGCACACGAGCACGCTTGACCATCGGTCGGCGAAAGCTCTGTGGAAGCGGCGGTAGTTTTCGCGCACCCGCTGCTCATCGACCACGTATAAGGGAGTCCCGAAGCGCTTGGCGAGTTCGACAGCATCCGCGCCGCCTATCTGGAGGTGCCCTTTGTTGTTGATTTTGAAGTGCGGCTTCAGCATCAGCATTCTCGCCCGACCTCACGAAGGGTTTCCCCAAAGATATCTAGGCCGAGCTCCAGCTCGCGTTTGCTTATAGTTAGTGGAGGGGCTATTCTGATCGTCGAGTTCGTTCCGCGGAAGATGATGAGCCCCCGATCTAACGCTTTCTGGACGACCGCGTCTCGCTCCTTGACCGCCGGCTCCTTCGTTCGCTTGTCTTTGACCATTTCCACAGCTAGCAACATCCCCATGCCCCTGATTTCGCCGATGAGTTTAGAGTTTTCAGCAGTCTCTTGCATCCGCCCAAGCATGTATTTACCGAGCTCAGCGGCGCGCCTGACGAGTTTTTGTTTTTGCAGGATCTCGAGGCCGGCGAGGGCTGCGGCGCAGGCGATGAGATTTCCCCCAAAAGTGCTGGCATGGGCTCCCGATTCCCAGTCCATGACCTTAGCCCGAGCGATCGTCGCACCTATGGGGGCCATCCCGCCTGCGAGGGCTTTTGCAACGCAGACTATGTCGGGCGTCACCCCCCAGTGCTCTATCGCAAACATCTTTCCGGTACGGCCGAGGCCAGTTTGGACCTCGTCGGCTATGAACAGCCAGTCGTGTTCCTCGCATAGCTCCTTGAGCATGGGGTAGTACTCGGGAGGGGGGATGATGTAGCCGGAGTTCCCCTGAATCGGCTCGGTGATGACCGCAGCCACTTCTTCTGGTGGAATCGTTTTTTGGAGTTGATCACGGATGAAATCGAAGCACAGGAAGTCGCATCCAGGATATTCCTGATCAAATGGGCAGCGGTAGCAGTAGGGGAAGGGCATGAAGCTAACGCCTGGAACCAGCGGGGCGAAATAGCGGTAGTGCAAGACGTTTGTGGAAGAAAGGCTCATCGCTCCGAAGGTCCGGCCATGGAAGGCACCCGTGTACGCGATCATTCGGGGTCGGCGGGTGTGCCAGCGAGCGCACTTGAACGCGGCTTCGACGGCTTCCGTGCCGCTGTTCCCGAAGCAAACGCGTTTGGCGAAGTTGCCCGGGGTAATCTTGACCAGTCGCTCCGCGAGCTCGACCTGCGGTTCGTAGTAGAAATCAGTCCCGGCGAAGTGGGTGAGCTTCTTCGACTGTTGTTCGACTGCCCGAATGAGCTTGGGGTGAGAGTAGCCGTAGTTGAGGACGAACATCCCCGAGGAGAGGTCTAGGAAAACGTTGCCGTCGACATCGCGCACGTAGCAGCCCCAGCCTTCTTCCCCGGCTAGGGGTTCTGCGCGAGTGTAGGAAGGAGACATCACCCGCTCATCGCGCGCCACGAGCCTTCTGGCGCGTGGACCTGGGACAGGTTTCACTATTCTGGGGCCACCCTTTACCCACCCGGGTTTCGACAGAACATCACCTCGCTTTACTCAAATGGTATTACTTAAATACAGTTAGGTAGCCAACGGCATCTATTTTTTATATCTGGGGGGGTCTTTTCCTTCAGAGGTGGCCCATGAAAATCCGGGAAATGCGCACGAGTAAGCGAGATTTGCGCGAGGTGCTCCCAAAGCGGAGACCGGAGTCCCACAAAGGTGACCACGGCAGACTGCTCATAGTCGGCGGGGGGTCTCGTTACGTAGGGGCTCCCGCGCTGGCTGGTTTAGCCGCGCTCCGATCGGGTGTCGACTTGGCGGTCATCGCAGCACCCGAACGAGCGGCATGGGCAATTAACTCTTTCTCGCCAGATCTCATCACCATCAAGCTCCCCTGTAGCGACCTGGAGCCCGCGGCCCTCCAAGGGTTGAATGAGGAACTCAAACGTTCGGACGCTCTCATCGTTGGGCCAGGGCTTTGGACGATTGCGGGCACGCGTGAGGCCGTGATAAGACTCGCGAGGAATCTGAGGGAAGAACACCCGGAACTTCCAGTGATATTCGACGCAGATGGGCTGAAAGTCTTGGCAAGTGAACGTGACTTGCCCAAAGGGATGCGTTGGGTCCTGACACCCCACGCAGGGGAGTTTGAAATCCTGATGGGAAGAGGTCTGCCAGCTGACTTGCAGGGGCGCGTGGAGCATGTCAAAGCCGCGGCGAAGGAGCTGGGATGTGTGATCCTTCTAAAGGCCCGCGTCGACGTGATCGCCAGCCCCAAAGGTGAGGTCAGGACAAATCACACGGGGAATCCCGGGATGACCGTTGGGGGGACGGGTGATGTGCTCGCCGGTATCGTCGGAGCTTTCCTTACTCAGAAGGTGGAGCCTTTCAGGGCAGCCGTTGCCGGGGCCTGGGTATGCGGGCGGGCGGGAGACCTATGCTTGAAGGAAAAGGGATATGAATTCATCGCTTCTGATCTCATCGAGAAGTTGCCAGAAGTTTTCAGGGATGCGAGGGGAAAGAGGTGAGTTTATGGCGAAGTTCGAATTGGCCGAGCGGCGCTTTTTCAA
>CAZWMM010000070.1:0-4498 GCA_964634985.1 Hadarchaeota archaeon (SeqCode) | reverse complement strand
TCCACGAAACCTCCGAATCGAGAAGGTTGCCCTATGACCCGGGATTGAGCGACAAGTACAACACGGGCTTTGGGTGGGGCATGGTTGACGCATACGCTGCTGTACAAAGTGCCATGGGTGCGGCTGGAAATCCGGACTTTTCCATATCTCAAAGTGATATATCTTTCTCCGACAATACACCCGTGGAAAATCAACGAATTCTCATAACGGCAACGATCCACAACGAAGGGGAGTTAGATGGAATGTGTGATGTTGCATTTTACCGTCCAGATACCCTCGTTCTCCAGCTAGGTAGAGTTAGCGGGGTTCACGTTAAGGTAGGGGACACGGGGGAAGCTAAGCTCGCGAAGACCCCTAACAAGCAAGGGGATTACACGGTGTCAGTCGTGATAGAAAACGGTAAGCCGAGTGAGAATAACACGACGAATAATCAGGCAATAACAAGCATAACGGTTGGTCCTCCACCAGTAGAACCAGATCTAACGTTAATGGAATATGACATCTATTTCGTAGGGAGAATTGCGGCGGTAGAGTCTGTCCCGTCTGTAGGGATTGCACGGGGGTTCCTAATCAGCCGAAACATTTTCTCTCTCCAAGAGATTCAAACTCCCGCACTTACAGCACCGCTGAGGATGAGGATCGCGGCGGAGATTCACAACGTGGGGCAGACAGACGCAACTTGTGATGTTAAGTTTTACTGCGATCAAAAAATTCCTGAAAACTTGATAGAAAATTTCTCCGAGGTTTTCGTGCCAAGTTCTGGAGAAAATTGGGTTTGGACCACTTGGGATCTCCCAGAGGATCTCTATGGGGAGCACGAGATCTGGGTGGTAATCGAAAACTATTCCCCGGGAGATAACGACCCCTTGAATAACGAAGCGAGCAGAACCGTATCCTTGCCCTCCAAGATGGAGACCGGAGACATCGCCGTAGCCGATGACGACATCACATTCTCGGACAACGAACCAAGCGGAGGGGAAAAAATCAACGTCAACGTAACCGTTCGCAACACGGGGGTCATCGACGTGGAAAACGTGAAGGTTGCACTTTATATCGACAACATACCCACCGCAGTAGGGACGATATCCTCCATCGAGCAGAATTCCGAGAACTCGACATCCATCGAATGGACCGCCGAGGAAGGCGAGCACGTGATTGGGATTCTAGTGTCTTTGGAGGGAGTGCAGGAATCTAATTACGGAAACAACACGGCAACCACATCCATTTCTGTAACACCAGCGGAAGCCTTGTGGATATTGCTTATTCTGGCCTCAGTGGTAGCCTCAGTAGCCGTTGGGGCTTTCGGGGTGCTCAACAAGAAGTATGGGTGGTTGAAACGATCAGGGCAACCAACGCTGGAACACCTTCTATCCAGAAATTAGCTAAAGCTATTAATTTGTGATACTGGCTTCTTTTTCTCCTTTTAAAGAACCTCCGCCCAAAGCTTCGACGGGGAAATGGGACTTTCAGAGGAGGACTTCCCTACAAATTTACCCAAGAAGTACAGAAAATGCTTCGAAGACCTATACGAGTTTCTGAACGCGATTACCTTAGCCCTGTCGAAAGTAAAGAATCGGGCATGGAGGAGGAAACTGGCCGAGATGTGCATATTGGTGCTGGGATTTCACGAGCTTCCAGAGGTGCGAGAGCGCTTAGAGAGAGAACTTAGTCCAGAGGGGGGGAACCTAGGTACTTGACATGCAAATATCGAAATCCCTTTTAACGCCTCTTCTCTAACTCGATCATTTTCTTTGCCAGCTGGATGAGTTCCTGCCCTTTTCTGGCTAGGGAGTATTCAACGCTCCTCTGGATGTCCTGCAACACCTTTCGGCTGACCAAGCCTGTATCTTGGAGCTCTTTGACCCTCCTCATCGCCGTTGTGGTATTGCCAGCTATCTCCACGATTTCATTGAACTTCAGCTTTCTTTTCTCAAGCGCGAACAGGATCTCCAAGCTCCTTGACCGGGCAAGAGTTTGAAGTATTTCATCCAATGAGATGCCCCATCGATTATGGCTTCGTCCAAACGATTAAACCAGATTAGTTACAAATTCGTAATTTATATTACAAAAATGTTTTAAGTCCTTAGATCAAAGCAAAATAATGGGTGTTGAATGTATCGACGGGAAAAAAGAAAACATAAAGCTACCCAAGAACGTCTGCGCTCTATCAAAGAACACATCGATAACCTGAGAGATAGTATGCCTGAAATCGAGGTTAAGCTGAAAGAAGATCCAATCTTGAAATGGCATTGCTTCGATTGCGGGGCAGAGTTCGAGGCCACCGTTCCTTATTGGCGGGCTATCTGTCCCTATTGCGGATCGGAAAATGTCAAGGAAGTGCGCACGAGCAAATAGGAGCTATTCAAGTTGGTGAGTAGAATGGGGTTGAAGAGAGGTCTGATTCTAGGAGTCTTCTCGGCCAAGGGTGGAGTTGGGAAAACAACTACCGTGGCCAATTTGGGCGCAGCCCTTTTCCAGAAACTCAAAAACCGTATCATCATAGTTGAAACCAACATGACCGCCCCGAACCTTGGCCTGCACCTCGGCATCCTCGACCCCCCTGTGGTCATCCAAGATGTCGTTTTTGGAAGGGTAAAAATCGCCGAGTCGATATCCACAACCGATTTCGGGCTCCACATCATCCCGGGCTCGGTTGGGTTTACCGAGGAGTTCGGCACGATTGACCTCCACGGCATTTTAGAGGGGCTGAGGAAGAAATACGATGTGATCATGCTTGATTCAACTCCGGGGTTCGGTCCAGAGGTTTTCAGGGAAATGAAAGCGTGCGACGAGTTGCTGGTCTGCTGCCAGCCCCGAGTGCCAGCAATCGCTGGAACGCTTCAGACATTCAGGGCATCCGACCGCCTCAAGATTCCGGTATTTGGGGTGGTCCTGACTCGGGTCACGGGGAAGCGATTCGAGATCCCAATTTCAGACATCAAGCGAACTCTTGGCTGGCCAATCATTGCTGTGGTTCCGGAGGACGATATGGTCGCGGAGAGTGTGACTCGTGGGGGGCCCGTGGTCCTTCATGCCCCGAACTGTGCCGCAGCGGTCGAGTATAGGAAGCTCGCCAAAGCGGTCTTAACCCACCTCAAAGCCCGCAAGCGCATCGTCCCCGCCGAAAGCGCTCAGGGTTGTAGGGTACTGTAAATCTATTTGTCCTGAAATTCGTTCATGAAATTTTTACGGTAGGCGTATAATTAGGATTGAAACAATATTTTTATCTATGAAAGATATCCTCCCGCCGAGAGAATGGTACAAAGTCAATCGCTTCGTTCAAGAGCTCAAAGCTACTTGTGCCCCTCCCGTGGTCTCGGTATATGCGCCATCCCGGAAGATCGATAAGGTAGTGAGGGATCTCCAAAAAGCAGAGAAAGAACCGGAGGTTAAAGAAATCGAGGAAGCTGTTGAACGTGAATTAGGCGCGATTGGGAGTTTCATAGGAAGCATCTGTATTTTCGGGTGGAAGACGGATGAGAACGTTGTCGTGAAGCATTTGATCACTTCGGGTGACATACCCCCGGCCTATCTGATCGATGAAACCCCTTTTTTAGAACCCCTCCACGACATCTTGGAGATAAGATATGACGTTCTCCTGATTTTGCTCGATCACAGACAAGCTCTTTTGAAATTGTACAAGGGGTCGGAGGTTCAGAAGCAAAAGAAGATCAAGAGCTACGTGGGGGCGAAACATCGCAAGGGGGGCTCGAGCCAGAAAAGGTTCTCGAGGATACGCGAAATAGAAATAAAAAAACACTTCACCACTGTTCAGGAATATCTCAAAAAATTTGACTTCAAGACTATCGAGCGGATAATTCTCGCTGGGCCTGGTGGAGCAAAAAAAGATTTTGCAAGAGGACACCTAACCAAAGAAATCGCCGACAAAACCTCTGTTGTTGAGGGGTTGAATTTTTCCAGCAACGAGGAGGAAATTGGTGCGGTGCTCATCGGCCAATTGGACGAGTACAGGAAGAAACTGGAATCGAGGCTGCTGGCTGGCATGAGGGAAAACGAGAGGGGAGGACTGGCGCTGACTGAAAATCGAGAGATACAAAAAGCCCTCGAGAGTGGTGCGGTGGAAACGATTTTGATTGCGTCAGATTACTACGCCGCGACACCGGAGGAAGATGAGCGGATAATCAAGATGATAGAGGAAGCAGAGCGCACCTCGGCAGAAGTGGAATTCATCACAAACGAAGCCGTTCTTAAAGAATTGCACAAGCATGGATCGGTGGTGGCATCGCTTCGGTACATACCATTCTAAGATTTAAATTAACTAACGAATACGTTTTCTGGGGGAGTAATGTGAAAGAAGAAGTGCCACCTGGCTTTGCTCCAAGAATTGCTGCGTCCACTGTGGTCGGTGTGTGCTGGGCGATTTTCCTTGTGTGGTTCTTGTGGTTCTATGCACAAGACCTTGGCGCTTACAAGAGTTTGGCTATCGTGATCCTGTCGCTTCTTATCGCGGGTGGGATACTTGTCCCGATGTGGGCAT
>CAZWMM010000069.1:0-4541 GCA_964634985.1 Hadarchaeota archaeon (SeqCode) | reverse complement strand
GGTTTTTCTTCTGAGTCATGATGCTGCTCGTGGCCGCGAACTCCTCGGGCATTTCGATCATGTCAAACTCAACCGAACTCCAGAGTACGAGTTCTTCGGCCAACCTGCTTAGGTTTGTCATCAGGATGGCGAGCGCCGTCATCGCTTGCAAGGCAAAAACGCGTGAGCTAACGGCATCCATCGTGTTTTCATCCACGCGCTTGAAGCCCAGCAAATGAGCCACTCGCATGCGATCGATCGAGAAGCTTGTGCCGGCCAGTGCGCAGGCACCCATCGGGCATGAGTTCGCGCTTTCGAAAGCTTGCCCCAGCCGCTCAACATCGCGTACAAACGCCCATGCATATGCGGTGAGGTGATGGGCGAAAGTCGTGGGCTGTGCAACTTGGAAATGGGTATACCCCGGCATTATCGTGCGGGTATTTTTTTCGGCGAGTTTGATCAAATTCGTTATGAGTCTTAAGAGTTCATCTTGGGTTTCGAGCAGCTCCTTGCGCAGGGTCATGCGGATCGCAGTAGCGACCTGATCGTTGCGGCTTTTTGCGGTATGCAGTTTGCCACCGGTTGCTTCATCCGTGGCTTTGACGACGAATTCCTCGACTGCCATGTGCACGTCTTCGAGCTCCGGGTGCATGTCTAGGACATTGACGCCCCCCTTGTGAAGCTCGTAAAGCGTGCGAAGGAGGACAACAGCGTCTTTTTCAGGGATAATCTTGCGCTCGGCCAGCATGATGGTGTGCGCTAGGTTAATTTGCACGACTGAAGAGAAAATTCGAACATCGGCTTGCATCGATGAGGTGAACTTGGCTGCGAGCGGATCCATCTTGTGCCCGAATCGACCTCGGCGCAGCATGCTAACGCCTCCCCCGTTCATGTGAGATCTTGCTCTGCAAAGCGTGGAACTTGATAACCCCCATGGCATCACGCTGGTCGAAACCGAACTTCTCGAAGGACACGAGTTCCTTGTCGTAGAGCGAGTAGGGTGAACTCCTAGACACAACGCGTGAGTTGCCGCGGTTTAATTCGACCTTCACCTTACCAGTAACTCGAGTCTGCGTGCGGTCGATGAACGCATCGAGGTCCTTACGTAACGGGTCAGACCAAAGTCCGCTATAGATCAGGTCTGCCCAGGTTTGATCGACTGTTTGCTTGAATGCCAGCTCTTGTTTGGTGAGCACGAGCTGTTCGAGTGCCTTGTGGGCTTGGATCAACACAGTCGCAGCGGGCGCCTCGTAGTTCTCACGCGCCTTTAGCCCAAGGATACGATCTTCGATGATTTCTATCCTGCCGATGCCGTAACTCCCCGCGAGTTCGTTCAGTTTCTTGATTAGCGTGGGGCCATCCATACGCTTTCTATCGAGCGCGATCGGAACACCTTTTTCAAACCCGATTTCGACGATGCGCGGTTTTGCAGGCGCTTTTTCCGGTGAGCGCGTCCAAGTGTAGATTTCCTCTGGTGGAGCTCGCGCTGGATCCTCCAGAGCACCACCTTCGATCGAGCGACCCCACAGGTTCTCGTCGATGCTGTAGGGTTTGTTGACATCGGCCGGCACGGGGATGTTTCGCCGCTCAGCGTATTCGATCTCCCACTTGCGGTCAAGGTTGAGTTCACGAATTGGCGCGATTATCCTGAGCCCGGGCGCTTTGATCGCGATGGTCGTATCGAAGCGAAATTGGTCGTTGCCCTTACCCGTGCAGCCGTGCGCAACCGCATCCGCCTTTTCCTCAAGAGCGACTTCAACGAGCTTGCCCGCTATCGGATAACGCGCCAGAGCCGTGGAAAGCGGGTATCCTTCGTAGAGTCCATTTGCCTTGATGCTTCGGAAAACGTACTGCTGGACGAATTCCTCGCGCGCGTCCACGTGGACGTGCTTAACAGAGCCTAGCTTCTTCGCCTTTCCCGCAATCTCCTTCAGCTTCTTCGGGTCCTGCCCCACGTCGACCGAGACCGTGATGACATCGGCTTTCCACTTGTCTTGGAGCAAACGGATGGCGACCGAAGTGTCCAGTCCCCCGCTGTAAGCTAGAGCAACTTTCATCCCGTCACCACTCTTTTTCATGAAGTCTTGTCAACAGCTAGCCTAAAACTTTAACTTATGCGATTTAAGCAATGCAGCAACCAATCCCTACAGATTTGTTATATTTATAACAATACTTTCGGTGACCTCTCCCCAAAAACGGTTTAAAAAACCAGCCCAATCGCTCGTTTGAGGGGGACGATGAACTACTACGGGCGCTTGGATGTGAGACGAGCGATCATGGATTTCGCTCGTGCCGATGGTGGCAACGGCGAGCGAGAATGCGCTTTCTGCAACGCTAGCGTTAAGTGTTTGCAGCGTAACCTCGGCGAGTACCCGGTGGCCCTAGACTCAGCCGCGGCATTTGATCGGGCCTTGGCCTCAGGGGCGACTGCATTCTATTGCTCCTACTGGTACTACCCCGGTCGAGACTTCTCACGCCCGCTCGGGCACGACTTGGTCTGGACTGTGCGGACCAAGCGTGGAGGGCTCAGGTCCGCTAAAATGGTCACGGCCCGGGTGATCGAGGCGCTAGCTGATACTGGCATCCCAAATCCATGGGTGAAGTATTCTGGTCAACTTGGTTTTGACCTGCTGATACCTCTTGAGGCTATCCCCAACGAGATTTGGATGGGTGATAACGACATGCTGGCGGATCTGCAGCGAGTGCTAACGAATTCTATCGTGAACTACTTAGTCGAGCGATCCGGTTTCTCGGTTAAACTTGTGAATGATAAAAATGGAGCGAGCAACGTCCCCGCTGACTGGCACCAAATGCAACTGGTGGTAGATGGAGCTGTGCTCCAGGCGAAACCATCGGTGGAGGCGCAAAGGTTCCTTATCGAAAGTCTGAACGGGAACCTAGGATGGACGGACACCTGCCTTCTTTCGGAACTCCGAGTGAGGCGAGGCTTATTGCTGGCACCGATGAGCCTCAACCCGGAGTCCGGCTTGGTCTCAGTTCCAGTTTCCCCCCGTGAGGTGGCCGAGTTTTCCGTGCTTGACGCCAGCCCCGCTGATGCACAAGCATTCGAGTGGACACCTCCTTCGCAAGTGGCACGTGAACTCAAATACGTCTGCTCTTGGCGTCTAGTCCAGACGGAACTCGCAATAGTTTAGAGTTATCCACTTCTATAATTGGAGTTAGCGAGAACTTCGTAAAATGTCTTTAGCGTGAAGCTTCTCGCTCGATCTCGTTCCAAAGCTTTAATGCAGACATGTGAGATAATTTTGGAAGCGAATGTTTGAGGAAATCTTCGAGGAGGAGATGGGCCGCGAATCCGTTTTCAGGGATTCGAGTAAACTCTCGCCCGACTACGTGCCGCAAGTGCTCGTGCACCGCGATGAGGAGTTCCGTCAGCTAACGCGCGTGTTCAAACCCGTCATCGAGAGTGGGATGAGCCAGCGGGTGCTCGTTGTGGGAAGCGTGGGCGTGGGCAAGACTGTGATAACACGAAGGTTCGGCCAAGAACTCGAGCCTGCGGCCAAGGGTCGGGGGTTGAACTTGAGCTACCTCCACGTCAACTGCCGCAAGGACAAGACTCCCTATGCCGTGCTCATGAAGATGGTGGGACATTATAACCCCCGCTGGCCCTCTCGCGGTCTCGGCCCTGAGAAGTTGCTCGACATGGTGGTAACCTACTTGAACAAGCACGACGCTTACCTCACCATAACGTTGGACGAGCTGGATTTCTTCGTCCAACTGAACGGCCCCGACCTCCTTTACTTGCTGACTCGCGTTGCGGAGGAATCGGGGGAACCAAATAGGGTCAGCCTCATAGCCATCGCTCGCGACAAAGAAAGATTTCTGCGCTCGCTAGATGCCCCCACCCAGAGCACGTTCATGCATAACGTGCTTGTGCTTGATCGCTATACCGCCCCCCAGCTCGCGGGCATCCTCAACCACCGCATTGGGGAGACATTCAAGGTGGGTGCGGTCGACGAAGAAACGGTTTCTCTGATCGCAGACATCGCAGCTCGGTGGGGGGACGCTAGGTTTGCGCTTGAGCTACTTTGGCGGGCGGGGATGATCGCGGATAGTCAGGGTGCGGATCTCGTGATGCCTGAGCACGCTCGTCTCGCTAAGGTGGAGGTCTACCCTGAGGTTAAGAAGGAGGTGCTGCAGAACCTTCAGCTCCATGAGAAACTCCTGCTTCTGGCCGTGGCGCGAAAGCTCAAGCTCTCAAAGCGCGCTTACTTGCTGACGGGTGAGGCCGAGCGGAGCTACCGCGTGGCATGCGAAGAGTACGGCGAACGCTCGAGAAGACATACGCAACTTTGGGAATACTTCAAGCGCATGGAGGGGCTGGGATTGGTCGGCCTCCACCCATCGGGGAGGAAACATCGTGGAAAAAGTATGCGAATATCGATACCCGATGTGCCTGTCGTGATGCTGGGGGGCGAGCTCGAGCGCTTGCTGAGGAGTAACAAAAGCAAAAGGTAAATGTTAAGTTGCTAACATTTTTTCTGGGGTCGTGGGGTAGCTTGGCCTATCCTTCTGGCTTAAGGTTATCGAATAGGTAACCT
>CAZWMM010000068.1:0-4545 GCA_964634985.1 Hadarchaeota archaeon (SeqCode) | reverse complement strand
GCTCAAGGAACTAGGAGTCCTCGACGAAATGGGGGTGGAGGTCATAGGCACACCAGTGGAGTCGATCATGGCGGCTGAGGACAGGAAACTCTTCTTCGAGCTAATGCACAAGATAGGCGAACGAATGCCTGAATCCATCGAAGCCCGCTCGCTCGAGGAGGCGCTGGGTGCCGTTGAGGAACTTGGAGGATACCCGATTTTATGCAGACCCAGCTATTGCTTGGGCGGTACAGGCTCGGGTGTCGCGTATAACGAGGAGGAGTTTACACGAATTGTGAGATTCGGGTTGGACATGAGCATGAACCGGACCGTTGGCCTTGATCAATGCGTGCTCGGCTGGAAGGAAATCGAGTTTGAAGTGATGCGGGATTGCGCGGATAACTGCATCACAATCTGCAGCATGGAGAACGTTGACCCTATGGGAATCCACACGGGCGATAGCATCGTAGTGGCCCCAGCCCAAACGCTCTCGGATCACGAGTACCAAACCTTGAGATCCGTTTCACTAAAGGTGATCCGAGCACTCAAGCTGAACGGCGGTTGCAACATCCAATTCGCCGTCAACCCCGAAAAGTTCGAGTATTATGTGATTGAAGTTAACCCAAGAGTCAGTCGTTCCTCCGCGCTCGCTTCAAAAGCCTCGGGTTATCCCATCGCCAGGATAGCATCAAAGCTTGCGCTTGGGATAACTCTGGATGAAATTCCAAATCCCGTGACCAAGGATACCCCAGCTTCGTTCGAACCCGCGCTTGACTATGTGGTGCTCAAAATCCCTCGCTGGCCATTCGATAAATTTCCTGAGGCTGACCAAGTCGTGGGCACCCAGATGAAGTCAACTGGAGAGGTGATGGCGATTGGACGGACGTTTGAGGAAGCGTTCCAAAAGGCTGTACGCTCGCTCGAGATAGGAAGGTTTGGACTCGGTGGAGATGGGAGGGATGAACCCACTCTCGACCTCGAGCCTCTCAAGTGGTTGCTAGCTCATCCTAACGACCGAAGGATTTTCTTCATCAGGGATGCTCTCAAGCTCGGAATCAGTGTAGAGGAAATCTACCGATTAACGAAGATCGATCATTGGTTCATCTGGAAGTTTAAGCTAATCATCGACATGGAAGAAAAACTCAAGCACACGTCGCTTAGGGACTCCAAGCTAGGGGAAACTTTGAGGGACGCCAAACGACTTGGCTTCTCGGATCGGCAGCTAGCCTACTTGTTTAAAACAGACGATGGAACCATCAGACGACTCCGCAAGCGAAATGGTGTTGAGGTCTCTTTCAAAACGGTGGACACTTGTGCTGCCGAATTCGCTGCCAAGGTCCCCTATTACTACTCGAGCTATGAGCCCGTAGATGAGGTTCCCGTGAGTGATCGGAAGAAGGTGATCATCATAGGCGGTGGACCCATCAGGATTGGTCAAGGGATCGAATTCGACTATTGTTCCGTGCACTCGGTGTTTGCCCTGCGGGAGGAGGATATCGAAGCCATCATTATCAACAATAACCCGGAGACCGTTTCCACAGACTCAGACACATCCGACAAACTTTACTTTGAACCCATTACTTTTGAGGACGTGATGAACGTTATCGAGAAGGAAAAGCCCTATGGGGTAATCGTGCAATTCGGCGGTCAAACCCCTATAAATCTCGCAGTCCCCCTGGCCAAAGCCGGTGTTAACATCCTCGGAACCTCAGCTGAGAATATCGACATCGCCGAAGATCGAGAGCGTTTCAACAAACTTTTGAGAAAATTGAAAATCCTCCAGCCCGAGGGGAGTACCGCTTTTTCGGCTGGGGAGGCAAAGGAGATCGCGAAAAGGGTTGGATATCCAGTTTTGGTTAGGCCAAGTTATGTCCTAGGTGGACGTGCCATGGTGCGAGTACACGATGAGATCGAGCTTGGGCGTTACATCGAGGAGGCCACGAGGGTTTCGGAGAAGCACCCTGTCCTCGTCGATAAGTTCCTCTCCCAAGCGATTGAGGTTGATGTCGATGCAGTTTCGGATGGCAAACGAACCTTCATAGGGGGGATTCTCGAGCATATCGAAGAAGCTGGCGTTCACTCTGGAGATGCGGCCATGGTCATGCCGCCGCAAATCCTGAGCCGGAAGGCCATCGAGACGATCAAGGATTATACCTATAAACTTGCGAGAGAGTTGAATGTCATCGGGCTGATGAACGTTCAGTATGCGGTCAAAGACGATGTGGTCTATGTGCTTGAGGTAAATCCGCGAGCGAGCCGAACGGTGCCTTTCATATCGAAGGCGATTGGGATCCCCTTGGCGAAGATAGCGACTAAGGTTATGCTCGGTCATTCACTCGATGCGATCGGAATTCCAAATGAGGTGAAGTTCCCCCATGTTTGCGTCAAGGAATCCGTCTTCCCCTTCATAAAACTTCCGGGTGTGGATCCGGTTCTCGGCCCGGAGATGAAATCAACTGGTGAAGTCATGGGAATAGACCGTGACCCTGGCAAGGCGTTCTTCAAGGCTCAGGTCGCGGCAGGCAATAATCTCCCGACTTCGGGAAAGATATTCATGAGCGTGCTAAAGAAGGATCAACAGGAATTCATTCCAATTGCAAGAAAGCTCAAGCAGCTTGGATTCGAAATACTCGCCACGGATGGTACAGGTGATACGTTTGGGAAGGTTGGCATTGAGTCAAAACTTGTATTGAAAGTCTCTCAGGGGCACCCGAATATCATCGATTACATCTGCGCTGGAGATGTTAATCTGATCATCAATACCCCCACAGTGGGAAAAGATCCGGCCAGGGATGGGTATCAAATACGTCGAGCTGCGATAGACTTCAAAATTCCATACATTACAACTTTAGCTGGGGCCCATGCGGCTGCCCAAGCTTTGGAGAGCATCTCAAAGGGTGAGATAGCCATTCGCTCGCTTAACGAGTACCATCGCGAGGTAAAGCGATTAGATTAGGCCTAAGTGTTCCGCTCAACTTAATCTATATTTCCTCTTTCACTTTAATAAGCCGTAAGAGCCCAGCCATGTATATCTGAAACATTCTCAACTCGCGCTCTATTTCTTCGATCTTCTTATCTACCAACCTTGCGATCTTCTTCTCCATTTCTGGAAAAACTTCTTCCTCAATCCACTTTATCCGTCTGATGAGAAGATCTATGTTCCCCTTTACTTCCTCTAGTTCATCTACTAATTCTAGATACCTAACCCTTTCTTCTGGCTTGATGGCTCCTTCACGCATTTCTGTAAATTCATTCAAATAAACGCTCGCCACCCCCAGTCCCCCCCTTAAAAGTTGGGGCTCGGGGGCTTAAAAAGGCCTACTAATAAAATACATTTTGTTCAAAAATAGTCAATTTAGTGCAAAAAATAACGTTTCGGTTCTATCAGAAATCTCGGGTTTTTCTGGAAGTTAGATATACTTTACTGTTGGCCTTGCATCAGTTGTGACATTCAATCCTAATTTTATCAGTCCCGCTTTATCACCCTCACTCGGAATGTGGGTTGCATGCATTTCGCAACCCCTGAGCTTCTTGAGCATTTTTATCCCAATCGCTGCTGTGGGATTTGTAGCTGAGCTAATGGTTAAGGATATCATACTCTCTTCAACATTCAAACTTTCCAATTTCGTGCCTAGAACTTCTTTCTTAAAATTGGCTATGTTTTCAAGGATATTTGATGATAACAAATGAATTTCATCAGGGATTTTTGCCATGGTTTTTATGGCATTTAGAATGGCTGCGGACTCTGCATGTAAAAGTGGCGAGTTTTTTCCGGTGACGATTTTACCATCTGGTAGTTCAATTGCAGCACCGCAAAATATCCCTTTGTGACCCTTTCCCGTTTTTTTTGCTTCTAGCGCAGCATTCCTCGCTGGCAATACTGTTTTTCTATATTCAGCTTTCAAACCAATTTTTTTCATCAACCCCTCGGCTCTCTCTACCGTTTCTTTTGTCTCAACACCTTCCAAAAACCCTCTTTTGTATTGGAAGTAGCGTCTAATGATTTCTTGTTTCGCTGCCTCCCTAACTAGTGCGTCATCGATTATCCCTTCCTTCGCCTTATTAACCCCCATATCAGTTGGGGAACGATATTTGTCCATGAAATTTTCCTTCCCAATGATTTTTTCGAGAATGTTTTTCATTACCCCAAAATTTTCGATATCACGATTGTAACTGGCCGCAGTTATTCCATACGCTCTCAAATGATATGGATCAGCCATCACTTGATCACCTAAATCCGCTGTCGCTGCTTCGTAGGCTACATTCACTGGATGATCCAGCGGCAAGTTCCATATCGGAAATGTTTCAAATTTTGAAAACCCAGAATTTATACCTCTTTTACAGTCATGATAGAGTTGAGATAGGCAGAAGGACATTTTCCCAGAACCACCGCCTGGACCAGTAACCACCATCAGAGGTTTTTTTATCTCTACATAGGGTTGAGCACCAAATCCTTTACCCGACACGACAAAATCTATATTTTCTGGGTATCCTTTCATCTCGGTCTGCACATAAACTCTGATATTCAAGTTTTCTAATCGCTGCTTGAATTGTTTTGCTGCATAT
>CAZWMM010000067.1:0-4674 GCA_964634985.1 Hadarchaeota archaeon (SeqCode) | reverse complement strand
TCCACCTCCAGCTGGGGTTCAATAACTACCCGCTCCATGAGGTAGGGCGCGCGCGCTCGCTTGACCGCCCCCCCGCAAATCGGGCATCGCTTGAGGTATTTTCCAACCATCAGATCGCTCTTCTCGTGGTTTGCCCGATGTTTATCACGACGATTTTGTCGGCCACCTCAGCGTACCTGATGAGGACGAACTTTCCAGCGAATTTGTCCTGCACCAGCCATTTTCCGGCCCTTCGACTTTCAAGTTTCCGCTCCCCATTTTCTATCGCGGCGATCAACCTTTGAACCGACATGCCGAGGTGATCCATCTCGTGCCGTGCAGACTTGGTTATCACCAGGCATTTCCCTTTCACATAAAACATTTGTTTAACCTTTATTTAACTTTTGGGAGCCTCGGGATGTTCATCGGTTTTCTCGACCATTCCCGTCGAGGCTTTGAGCGGAGTTCTTTAAAAGGAGAAACCAGGCCAACTTATTGATTATTTATTGATTTAAACAACGAGCGACAAAATACCAATGGATGCCGGGGTGTCCCAACCTGGTACGGAGCAAGGTTGCTAACCTTGTGACGCGTAAGCGTCTTGTGGGTTCAAATCCCACCCCCGGCGCCAATTTTTATAAGTAAGGAATTCTTACATATTAACAGGTGGCAAGATGGAAGCCGTGGTGAAAGTCACCTCGAAGGGTCAGCTCACCCTGCCTGCAGAGATAAGAGAAGACCTGAACATAGATGAGGATGATTATCTCTACGTTACAGAAGCTGGCGGATTAATTTTGATGAAGCGAATTGGCGTCGACCCAAAGGAAATCTTGAACGCGTTCCAGCGTGCAGCAAGAGAAATCGGCCTCACGAGAAAAGAATTGAATCGGGTCATCCAAGAGATCAGGCAGGCTAGGGGATGACCAAGAAACTGAAGGTTTTTCTAGACAAGAATGTCTTGGTGTCTGGGCTAGTTTTTTCTGGCAACGAGAGAAAATTGCTTGACGCGGTCATAGGTGGAAAATTGAGGATGGTATTGAGCACCGACGTGATCGACGAAGCGAACGCGGTGCTCGAGAGAAAGTTTCCCAAGTACGCTGTCCTCTTCTCGCTATTTTTGCGCTTGGTAAAACATGAACAAATACAAAAACGCATGTATAGGGATTCTGAAAAACTGTATTCTGAATTGATTCACGATAAAGCTGATATCGTAATTTTGACTGCAGCGGTCAAAAGTAAGTCCGATTACTTGGTTACTGGCGATAAGGGGCTTCTCTCACTTGGGAAAGTCGAGGATACAGAGATAACCCGAACGTGGAAATTATTGAAAAAGATTGGAATTTGATGTATTTACAAAAACCCCGGCGAGAGCCCCCGGTTTCAACCGAGGGGATGAATCGCCGTTTTCAGGCCTTAGCTTCCTTGAGATTGGCAACAGCCTCCGGTAGGTCCTTCGTCGCGACCCTCCAAACAATGTCGATAGCGACGCCGAAGTAGCGGTGTATAATCACATCGCGCATGCCAGCCATATGCTTCCACGGCACATCCGGACACCCGCGCTTGAATTCACTCGACAGGCGTTTCACAGCCTCCCCGACAATCTCGATGTTGCGGACCACCGCGTCCTGCGTCTTCATGTCTTTCTCAAACTCGCCGAAAGTCATGCCCCGGATGTATTCCTTTATCCGTGAAGTGGCCCCCAGGATGTCGGCGACGAGGTCGGCGTCTTCTCGCCTAGACATAGACCAGACTCTCCTTGATTTTCTCTTTCATTGATGGAATCCTTATCGACCTTAGCCCCGCCAAAGTGAGCAGGTCCACCCGTCTCCCAAGGATGCGCTCAAGCCGCTCCGCGAGGTCCATGAACTCGAACCCCAGTGGCTTTTCGAGTTCGACTACTATGTCTACGTCGCTCGCGTTGCCCTGCTCCCCGCGCACGAAGGAACCGAACAGGGCGAGGCGCTTTACTCCGTAGCGGGAGGTCAGCTCTGGCATCGCCTTTTTCAGCGATTCAACGGCTGTCTCCAGATTAAAAGTCGCCTTGCCTACTCTCACCGAGGTTCTGCAGCGCGGGCAGGAGGCGTACCACTCGCTCTTTCCCCCGTACTCCCACTCGTACCCGCAACGTCTACACCTGAGCATAATCTCATTATTCAGTATATATGTAAGTAGTATAAAACTTTTCTGGGGGCGTAAACAAAAGGGGAGCCGAACTGAAAGGCAGGTTCTCCTCCCCGGCGCCATCATCTTGCCGTTAATCCGACTCGGTCTCATGAGGAGTCCAGGTTTTGTAGACTAAAGTAGAAATTTAAGTGCGCCCGATAAAACACAAGTGATTTAATGGGCACCATCGGACTTGACAAAATATTCTCTCCCAAAAGCATAGCCGTAATCGGGGCTAGCGACAAACAGGGTAGCGTTGGGCATGCTCTGCTCCGGAATCTGATAGGAACCGGATTCGATGGCGTGGTCTACCCGGTGAACCCGAGGAGAGATAGCCTCTTGAGTGTAGAAGCTTATCCCTCCATCCATCAAGTCCCGAGAAAAGTGGACCTAGCCATAATAGCTACCCATGCTTCCGCCGTACCTGAGCTTGTGGAAGATTGCGGCAAGGCAGGAGTCGGTGGATTGATCATAATCTCCGCTGGTTTCAAAGAGATAGGCGAGGATGGCAAGAGACTCGAGGAAAAAATACTGGAAACGAGTCGTCGCTACGGCATGAGGGTGGTCGGCCCCAACTGCTTAGGTGTGATAAGGCCGAGCATCCACCTGAACGCTAGTTTTGCGCGTAAGATGCCCAAGCCAGGCAAGATAGCTTTCATCTCGCAGAGCGGTGCACTTTGCTCATCAATTCTAGATTTTTCAATTCGCGAAAATATCGGATTCAGCAATTTCGTTTCGATAGGCTCCATGTTGGACGTGGACTTCGGTGACCTGATCGATTACTTTGGAAGTGACCCCGAAACAGAAAGCATAATTTTATACGTTGAATCGCTCACCAACGCGAGAAAATTCATGAGCGCGGCTAGGGGATTCGCCAAGACAAAACCGATAATCGCTGTGAAATCGGGAAAATCCGCGGAAGGTACGAGGGCAGCGACCACTCACACTGGGGCGCTCGCAGGGGACGATGCCGTATACAACGCTGCTTTCAAGCGAGCTGGCATAATTCGAGTGGATGAGATAGAGGATCTCTTTGACTGTTCCGAAATATTGGCGAAGCAGCCCATCCCGCGAGGACCAAACCTCGCCATCATAACCAACGCCGGGGGTGCGGGGGTCATGGCCACGGATGCGCTAATCGGCCTTAATGGGAAACTCGCGCGCCTTTCGGAGCGGACGATCGGTGAGCTGAACAAATTCCTCCCGGGGTTCTGGAGCAGGGGAAATCCCATCGATATCTTAGGCGACGCCACGACGGAGAGGTTTGAAAACACTTTGAAAATTTGCCTCGAAGATGAAAATGTAAACGGTGCCCTCGTGATCCTCACCCCTCAAGGTGCGGCCGATCCGGGAGAAGTGGCCAAGGCAGTAGCTGAGGCATCGAGAGGGTCAGGAAAACCTGTCCTCGCCTCATGGATGGGGGCCGATGATGTGTTCGAGGGGCGGAATATCATGAGGAATATGAACATCCCTGAGTACTCGACACCTGAGCAGGCGGTTAAAGCCTTCCTGTACATGTACCAGTACGGCAGAAACATCGAGCTCCTGCACGAGGCCCCAAAGTACATCCCCATAGGCAAACCTACCAGGAAAGAAGAGTGGAAGGAATTTTTGAGGGAGGTCAACTCTCAAGATCGCGAAGTTCTCACGGAGTCCGAATCTAAATCCCTGCTGGAATCCTACGGAATTCCTATCGCTAAACCCCATTTGACCAAAACTCCGCAAGAAGCCATCGAGCTGGCTTCAAAAATTGGATACCCCGTGGTCCTTAAAATTCAGTCACCGCAGATAACTCACAAAACCGAGGCTGGCGGGGTGATTTTGGACGTGCGGTCAGAGGAGGATGTCAGAAAAGCGTTTGAAGCCATGATATCGAGCGCGAAGAAGTACAGGCCGAATGCTCAGATCGATGGTGTAACCGTGCAGCCCATGAGGAAGGAAGGATATGAAGTCATCATCGGATCTAAAAAAGACAATACATTTGGGGCAGTCATCCTTTTCGGGATGGGTGGGGTTGCCACAGAGCTTTACAAAGACATGGCTATAGGCCTCCCGCCTTTGAACCAGACTCTCGCCAAAAGGCTTATGGAGAGAACAAAGTTTTACGAGTTGTTGAAGGGATTCAGAAATAGACCCCCTGCGAACATCGATCGCTTGGTGGAGATATTGCTAAAATTTTCGAATTTGGTGGTGGACTTCCCCGAGATAAAAGAGGTGGATGTAAATCCTCTTATCATCGATGAAAATGACGCCGTTGCGGCCGATGCGAGGGTTGTCATAGATAAAGAAGTAATAATATCTGAGGGTGTCGTCCCCCGCCACCACCTCGTCATCAGTCCTTATCCCACCGAATACACCAGTACTTGGAAGCTGAAAAGCGGCGCGCCCGTGGTCCTTCGCCCGATAAGGCCGGAGGACGAACCCATGGTGCTTGAGCTTTTCTACACCTTTTCGGAGGAAACCATGTATTCTATACCTTTTCAGAGATACTACAGGGTTTTTCAGCCAATAGAGTCGATAATCCGGGGGATG
>CAZWMM010000066.1:0-4689 GCA_964634985.1 Hadarchaeota archaeon (SeqCode) | reverse complement strand
GTCGGTAGCATCGGGAGCTCAAGGCCCAGTTTTTCCAACTTCTCGCGCATCAAATCATCCCTCTGGCCTCCCCGGCTATCATCACCATGTTCTGTAATTTCTTGAAAGCCACATCTCGGGGCAGGTACTCTCCGAGCCCACATGAGGGGTTGATGAACACTCGCTTGGACTCTAAGCTCGGTAAAATTTTTTCTAACAGCGCGAGTACTTCCCGCTTATCCTCGATCCTCGTGTTTCTCCCATCGATGAGGCCAAGCCCGATGTCCTTTTCACAGCCAAACTCCGCCACCACATTTGGAAGATTAGGGCTATAGGTGAAATCGAGACCCAGCGCGTCGATGGGTAATTCAATCAATTTCTCATACAAAGGTGCAGCGTCGCCGAAATACGTGTAAAGTGCTAGCTTTGCCCCGCCCTTCTCAGCGGCTATTTTCTCGATCGCTGTTCCAAATATCTCGAGATCCTTCGGGTGTTTCAGGATGGAGGGCTCGTCGACTTGGATGATCTCAGCTCCAGCACGAGCGAGTTCCCTGATTTCACATGCGATGGCATCCGCGAACTCTTCCACGAGCGAGGTGATGCCAACGCCTCTTCGATCGATCGAGAGTCTAGCGAACGTGTATGGACCAGTCACGACCGGTTTCACCGGTTTAGGTGAGACCTTCTTAGCGAAGAGGAACTCCCGCTTGACCACAGGTTCACGCCATTCGATTTTAGCTTTTACGATCGGCTGGCGGAAGTAGAAATTAGTATCAAAAAATCGGAGCAGACCATTGATCTCGCAACCCTTCAGTTTTCTCACGAAATGGGAAAGAGGATCATACCATCGCGCTTGTCCATCGGTGACCCAGTCGAGGCCAGCCCGCGTTTGCTCCTCGATAATTTCTCGTGTAACCTCGTCTTGGACGCGTTCTAATTCTTCCGCTGAAATTTCGCCTCGCTCCCACTGCGCGTAGGCTCGGCGATGGTGCTGCCGCTCGGGCGAATCGCCTATTCTGGGATAACTCCCTGTGCTGCTGGTGAACAACTCCATACGATCCCCAGCAACCATAACGGCGGCGGCCTAAAATAGTCCTCGCTGATGCCCGTGTCTAAAGCTCATTTCAGACCATACTTTTCGAATGATACGAAATCCTTGAGTTCTTTTCGGGGCGGGGGCTTTGGTATCTCTAGCGGGTGTCCCAATGGCATCAACTCAACCACGCGAACGCCATCCGGCACACCCAAAACCTCTGCAGCCTTCTTGCCATCAAAAGCCCCGACGTGAACAGTTCCAAGACCTAGGGTATGGGCTGCCAGCGAAAGGTTTTGCAGGGCCAGCGCCGTGTCGAACATGAAAAAATCGCCTTTATCCGTCACGACCGCTCCTCTCTTGAACCCGGATACCCCCAAGCGTGCACAGGCTACGATGACAACTGGGGCTGCTTTCACGGCTTCGGTAGCGGGATTGTTTGATGTCAGAGTTTCAGCGAGTTTTTTCTTAGTTTCGGGATTTTTGACTATAATAAATTCCCAGCACTGGGTATTCGCCCACGAGGGAGCAAACCTAGCCGCTTCGAGCACCATTTGAAGTTTTTCCTCTTCGATTGGATCGGACTTATATTTACGAATGGACCTTCGCGTTTTTATGGCTTCGAGTACATCCATCGTCATCGCCAACTTACTTACCATTGGTTATCTTTAAACCCTATTGATTTTTCGTGATTTTTGGACCCATGAAAATTAATAAATGGCAGGTTGAATGGGTACTAAAGGAGGCAGATCGATGGGGAAAGGCAACGGTTTTGGGAAGGTGATCCTCTTCAACGAGCATTTTGTGGTGTATAAGGTGCCTTCGATCGTGTCCGCGATCGACAGAGCGACCACAGCAACCGTGGAATCTTTTGATGGCGAAGGTTGGTCCTTGGATGATCAGAGGAACGCTACGCCTAGGTACAAGGAAGAGAAACTGGAACAGCAGAAGGAATCGATAGAAAGAATATTGAAAGCTGCCGGAATCGACCTCGCGAAAAATCCGATCAAAATCACCCTCGGAGGAGACTTGATCGCCGCGAGCGGAATTGGCGCAAGTGCCGCCTCTTGCGCAGCGATCGCTCGAGCCCTTTCGGACGAGTTCAATCTGGGGTTTTCAGATGAACGTGTCAACGAGATAGCTTACGAAGGCGAAAAGGGGTATCACGGAACCCCATCTGGAATCGATAACACAGCAGCGACCTATGGGGGGTTGATCTGGTTCGTGAGGGAAGAACCAAATGTGATCGAGCGAATGGAAATCGCAAAGCCCATCGAGATAGTTATGGGGAATACTGGACTCGTTGCCAACACCAAGGCTGCTGTTGCTGGGGTCCGCGAGCGGAAGGAAATGAACCCAAAAAAATACTCCAAGCTCTTCAAAGACGCGGAAGATATGGTTTACAGGGCTAGAAAAGCGCTCGAAAGCTACGAGTTGGAAGCCGTTGGAAAATTGATGGATGAAAATCACCGTTTGCTGCAAGCGATCGAGGTTTCATGCAAAGAGCTGGACTTCTTGATCAACCTGGCGCGCGAGCAAGGTGCCCTAGGGGCGAAGATGACGGGAGGAGGCCTAGGTGGGAACATGGTTGCACTCACCCCAGGGATCGATTTGCAAGAGAAAGTCGCGCGAGCGATTGAGAAAGAGGGGTTCGAGGTCTTGAGGACGAGGATAGGGTAATTTTATGAATATGCGAGAGTTAGTCGATCTTCTAGATAAGAAAGGACTCTTGGTGGAGATCAATAAATCGGTGGACATCAAATACGAGATAGCCACTCTAATGAAGATGCTAGATGGGAAGCCTATTCTCTTCGAGCAAGTCAAGGGCTTCTCGATGCCCGTGGTGGCGAACCTGTGCTCATCGAGGGAGTTGATCGCTCTGGGGCTGGGGATAGAGGAAAGAGAAATCATAAGCAAGTTGGCGAACGCCATCGATAACCCCCAAGAGCCGAGGGTGGTGGGGGCAAGGGGATACGAAGAAATCGACACCGATCTCTCGAAGTTCCCCATCTTGATTCACTACCCCTTAGATGGGGGACCATACATCTCCTCGGGAGTAGTCATAGCCCGCGACCCTGAGCTCGGGCTCAACGCTTCTTACCATAGGATGATGATCCTAGGGAAGGACAAGCTCGTGATCAGGATACTTCCGAGGCACTTTGACGAGTTCTTGAAAAGAGGGAACGAAGAGTTCGCGATCTGCATAGGTAATTCCATGCCCGTTCTGGTGGCTTCCGCTGTTTCCGCTGAACTCGGGAAGAGCGAGCTCGGCATTGCGAACGCACTGGGGGAAACAAATTTGGTCGAGCTTGGGGGACACAGGGTTCCTGAGTCGGAGATAGTCATGATCGCCGAGATGACGGGTGAGGAGCACGACGAGGGGCCGTTCCTAGACCTAACGGAGACCCCGGACATCGTGCGGAAGCAGCGAGTGGCGAGGGTGAAGCAGATATTCGTGAAGCACGACCCCATCTACCACGCGCTCTTACCTGGCGGCCTAGAGCACAAGTTCCTGATGGGCATGCCACGGGAGCCCACTATTTTCCGCGAGGTAAGCAAGGTGTGCGAGTGCAAGGATGTCCTGATAACTCCTGGGGGGTGCTCCTGGCTGCATGCTGCCGTAAGCATCAGAAAAAAGAACCCCGACGATGGGCGAAAGGCGATAGATGCGGCCCTCAAGGGGCACGCATCGCTGAAGCATGTATGGGTGGTGGACGACGACATCGACATCCATGACCCCAACGAAATCGAGTGGGCGATGGCCACACGGTTCCAAGGTGATCGGGATATCGTGATGAAACGCGAGAAAGGATCCTCGCTCGACCCATCCTCAGACCTTGAAACGCGCGAAACCATGAAGATGGGCTTCGACTTAACCATCCCTTGGGGGAGGGACCCAAAGCACTTCAAAAAGCCAGAGCTCCCCTTGAAACTGAACCTAAAAGATTTTTTGGTGTGACCGCGTGTACCTGACGAAAGACCAAGAGCGAATGTTAGCTGGGGAGCAGGGGGAAGTTATCGAGCGGATGTTCCGCCTGCTCGTGCGCTTGGGCGACATCTATGGCGCAGATCGGATGATTCCCGTGGGTTCAGTTCAGGTCGCTGGAGTTTCCTACAAGTCGATTGCAGACCCCGGGCTGGAGTTCTTGGAGGACATTGCAGACAAGGGGGCTAGGATCCGAGTCCCCACGACTCTAAACCCACCCGGGATGGATCTCGTGGATTGGAAGGAGCTGGGATTCCCCGCGGACTTCGCCGAGAAGCAGCTGCGCATAATGGAGGCCTTTCGTGGGATGGGAATAATGACGATTGCCACATGCACTCCTTACCTCGTTGGCAACCTCCCTCGCTTCGGGGAGCACATCGCGTGGTCCGAGTCCTCGGCCATCTCTTTCGCGAACTCGGTGATTGGTGCGCGCACCAACCGAGAGGGAGGACCATCGGCGCTCGCGGCCGCGCTCTGCGGGGTGACGCCTAACTACGGGCTGCACCTAGACGAGAAGCGGAAGCCAACCCTGCTGGTTAAAGTCAACGCCGAGTTGAAGGACAGCTCGGACTTCGGCGCGCTAGGTTATCACGTGGGGAAAATCGTGAAAGACGGAATCCCGTACTTCAAGGGAATCAAACGCGCCGACCCCGACCAGCTGAAGGCGCTCGGGGCGGCGATGGCGGCGTCC
>CAZWMM010000065.1:0-4715 GCA_964634985.1 Hadarchaeota archaeon (SeqCode) | reverse complement strand
GGCGAGTCCAAGCCAAGTTTTGAGGAGTGGTATGCACACTCGACAAAAGGCCCAGATCGCCAAGTTGAGATTTTTCTGGAATATCGAAAAAAACAGTGGAGGCATGGCATTCTCATACTTATTTTCGGATTAGCTCTCATTTGCTTATCTATAGCAATAGGAATCTTTTTGTGACAGGTATCCGTTTCATCTTTCAAAGGGTAAACCTCAACCTATTTTTGCTATCAAAACAAGTCTTAAAATTCCCAACTATATGAGGAGTAACTAAAATTGAATGGTGTCCAGATGGGCGGTCGATATCTCACAATAGTTTTGGTTATTTCAGTCGTCCTCGGATTTTTTGTATTTGTGCCAGCTCCATCATTTGGTGCATCGAGCGAGATCAAACATGTAATCCTCATCGTGCTCGATGGCGTGAGGCCAGATGTGCTCCTCGCCGCCAACACCCCGAACATCGATAACTTGGCCGCCGAAGGTTCCTATACTTGGAACTCTGTAACTGTTACCCCTCCAATTACCATCTCTGCCATCCCATCGATCTTCACAGGGGCAACTCCCGCTGTTCATAATGTCACAGATTGGGCCGGACAAATATACGCCGAAACGATTGTCGAGGTATTCGAAGAAGCCGGGCTTTCAACAGCTATAATAGACCAAGATCCGATACTCGGTGGTTATTTAGCTACCTACTGCACGGGTTACCACTACCACCCTAACGGGTTCGAATATTTCACCACCATCGCGATCAACTGGTTCACCCAACATAAGCCCTTCTTCCTCACCACCTACGATCCCACGCCTGATGAAATGGCTCACGAATACGGCGATCAAAGCGACCAATATCGGAGTGCGATTGAGGCGGCCGATTTTCAAATTGGTAGGATCATGAACATGCTTCGGGAACTCGGCGTTTATGAACAGACTTTGATAGTGATCACCCCCGATCATGGCATGACTGGACGTTCCCATGGCAGCGGGGCTCTTACCGACATGAGGATTTTTTCCATATTCAGGGGCCCTGGGGTAAAACGAGGTTACGAGATGGATAACCTACAAAGCTCGGATATCGGCTACGTGGCGCACAGGATAATAGACATTGCCCCAACGATAACCGTGCTATCCGGACTGAGGACTCCAGCCAATTCAGAAGGCAAGGTGATCTATCAAATATTTGCTGACAATAGTCCGATTTCAGCGTCGGTCAATCGGGTGGAAGCAACTGGCGCCCCGGGAGATAATCTCGATTATTTGCTCACGATCACAAACCTTAGGAACAAATCGGATAACTGTAAGGTAGAAATAACGAGCGAAAATGGCTGGCCAGTCAAATTCTCTCCTCAAGAGCTTTTGCTCGAACCGGGGGAAAGTAGGAACTTCGTGGCGCGCGTCACTATCCCGAATTTGAGAAAATCAGGTGAAGATACCTTACTCGTCAGAATCACTGGTACAGATGGATCAGTTAATTTAGAATTCAGAGCGATTGGTGAATTGTTGAGCCCACCCGCCGAAACATCGCCATACTTATTTTACGCGGCGTTGATCGCTACGGCAATCGTTTTGACCCTGGTTTTTTACCGAAGGAGGGGCGGAAGCCCACATTATTAATCTTTTACCCCTAGCTGTCAAGAAGAAGTGAGGGATTGGTGGTCAGATGTCTAGTCCAACGGACATTTTCGAACAGGCCTCTAAATTCCTCAAGGAAAGGAAAAAAGTAGCACTTTGCACTATCGTGGAGAAAATCGGATCTGGGCCGGCCGAAAAGGGGGCAAAGTTATTGGTGGCCGAGGACGGGGAGACCGTCGGAACAATAGGTGGAGGAAACTTTGAGAGGGGCGTCAAAGAGGAGGCTCTAAAGGCCATCAAGGAGGGCAAATCCAAGAGCTTGAGGTTCGCCCTTTATGGGGGAGCAAAGAAAGATGAGGTGGATACGGGTCTGTGGTGTGGAGGGACGACGACGGTGTTCATCGATGTGATTGAGCCGAGGTCCAAGCTCGTGATCGTGGGGTCCGGGCACATAGCGTTTCCTACTTACTGCGTGGCAGATTTGTTGGGCTTCGATATAACCGTGGTTGATGACAATCGAGACACCATGACGAAAAATCGATTCCCGAGCGCGAAGCTCATCTACCACAAGGACTTCAAAAAAGCGTTGAAAGGGGCAAAGGTTGACGAACGTACATATGTAACGATTGTCCACGGCGAGCCAAAGCACGACCTCGCTGCCCTGCGTCATTTTGTCCGCGAAAAGCCAGCTTACCTCGGCCTCCTTGGAAGCAAGCGCAAGATAATTAATTTAATGGAAATTTTGAAAAAAGAAGGAGTACCCAAGGTAACGATAAAAAGAATACATGCCCCCATAGGTGTTGATATCAGGGCGGAGACTCCAGAGGAAATCGCTGTGAGCATAGCGGCCGAGCTGGTAAAGGAGAAAAGAAAGCCTAAAATTTCTCTTCCATGAGTTTCCGAAAACTCTCGGGAGTATCTATATCGGTTACTGCCCACTCTCCAGCCTCCACTAACTGATGTTTGTCATCGTGGCGGTGGATGACATCTCTGATCATCTCGTGCTCTCGAAGGGAAAAGATTTCATCAAATAAGCTTTGATCGAATAGGACTGGATGTCCCTTCTTCCCCTTGTGCACAGGGCTCACGATCTTCGCCCCGTCCTTCCAAGCATCTAACGCTTTCATCAGAAAATCTCGATTCACAAACGGCTGATCCCCCAAGGCGAGAAATACCGCATCGCAATTTTTGAGTCGCTCAAGCCCTTTCTTGAATGAGGAGACCATCCCCTCTTGGTAATTCTCGTTTACCACCCATCTCGTTCCAAGCTTCTTCAAAGTTGATATCAGACTTTCCGGATCGTGCCCCAAAACCACGACGAGCTCGTCTACCACGCCTTTGAAAGAATCCACCACCCACTCGATCATCCGCTTGCCCTTGACTTGAAGGAGGAGCTTCGGCTCTCCCATCCGTTGAGATTCTCCGGCAGCTAAAATCACAGCCCCAACCATGCGAACCCGCCATGCCCGAGCTCGGCGATCTCCTCTCGGGTTATTTTTTCTTTTGCAAGAACTCTTGGGAGAATCCGATCGAAACTTGTTCGCTTATCGGGAATTACGCATGCAGGAAGCCCGAGAACGGGAACTCCCCCGAGGTAGGCTAGCATGATCATCGCGCCTGGAAAAATTGGGGCGCCGCGAGAGACGACATCTGCGCCCGTGTTTTTTATCGCAGCAGGCGTCAGGTCCCCAGAATCTACTGCCATCCCTCCAGTGACTAAAATAAGCTCATGGCCTTTTTCCTTGAACTCGAGAATTTTTTTCCTGATTTTTTCCTCCTCGTCAGGTAAAATGGTTGATTCATGAACATCGAGACCATAGTCCCCAAGCTTTTCTTTCAGGACCGGAACGAATGCGTCCTTTATCCTACCTTCGTAAACCTCAGTTCCTGTAACGATGACACTGACCTTTTTGATTTTCGGAGGAATCACTTCAAGGACGGGTCTGTTTTTCCCCAAGATTTCTTCCACTTTTCTCATCCGACCTTCGTCCACTGTTAGGGGAACTATCTTGGCGGCCCCAACCACATCCCCCTTTTTCACGCCTGTGTTGTTCACGCGGGCGACGAAGACGAAATCATCGATGAAGTTGACCTGTTTGAGAACATCAACCTTGACCTTCAAAAGTCCGGGCTTTTCGACTATCAGTTTTATGCTTCCTTTGTCCGGTCCCTTATAGGAAAGGTTCTCGCCCATCGCAGCACGAGCCATTCTTATCGCAGCTTCATCTTCATGAACTCCCTCTTCCCCGATGGAGATGAAGTAGTTCCCAGTATCTTTCAGTTGCTTCACATCCTCCGCTCGGATCACATGCCCTCGTTTAAACAGGACGATTTTTACTCCAGGTCCATATCGAATGACATCGTGGGCGAGAGGCTTTCCGATGGCCTCTTCTACCTTCACTTTTTTCACTAAATCCCAAGTGTCAGTTCTGGGTAAACTTTTTAATCTTTTGTAGCAACAGAAACAAAGGGACGAGAATGAAAAAATATTCGTACGTTGGTAAGAGTGTCCCCCGCGTCGACGCTTTTGAAAAAGTGACTGGCACAGCCCAGTACACTGCCGACCTAAGGCTTCCGGGAATGCTCTACACCAAGCTGCTGAAAAGTCCTCACGCCAATGCTCGCATTATCAGCATAGACACAAGCGAGGTCGAGAAGCTCCCCGGCGTGCGTGCGATTCTGACGGGGAAGGAGGTGCCATACAGGTTCGGCATCTACATGCAGGATAAAGAGGTGCTCGCTCAGGAAAAAGTTCACCACGTTGGCGAGCCCGTGGTCGCGGTCGCAGCCGACACCGAAGAGATCGCGGAGCAAGCAGTCGAGCTCATAAAGGTGAAATATGAGGAGCTGCCCGCTGTATTCGACCAGCGCGATGCCATAAAAGAGGGCGCGCCGCTGGTGCACGAACGCCTTCACGAGTACAAGCATGCCCCCTTCATCTTCCCAAAACCCCGCTCGAACATCGCCAACCACTTCAAGCTCGCCAAAGGTGACGTGGAGCGCGGCTTCAAAGAGGCGGATGTGGTCGTGGATAACGAATTCTACCAACCTCAAGTCCAGAACGTGCAGATGGAGACCCACACCTCCATCGGACAATGGCTCCCGGATGGGCAGATAAACGTCTGGACGAGCGCCCAATCACCCTTCGCCGT
>CAZWMM010000064.1:0-4960 GCA_964634985.1 Hadarchaeota archaeon (SeqCode) | reverse complement strand
TGATCTCTTCTTTAGTAAGTAAATCTTCATGAACCATAAGTTCAGGGCTGATCAAAAGCTTGTTTCCTGCAAAAGCGGATAAACAGTGGTAAGGGGAGTTGCCACTTGTAAGAGCTGGTGGAGTTAAGGGGAGGATCTGCCAGGAACTCTGCTTGGTTTCGGAGAGAAAATCAGCGAATTTGTAAGCCCACGGCCCCATATCCCCTATGCCATAGGGTGAGGGAAGAGACGTGATGTGGAGAAGTATGCCGCTTCCTCTCTTCATTTTTTCACCCGCTTATGAGTAAAGCTACCTGGAAATTTTTAAGGATTTTCTTTCGCCTCCCGCAAACCGAAGGAAGGATTGAATTGGATTCTGTATGTGGCAACCGGGATATGCATCATACGACCTTCACTTGCAGGTAGTGTCCCAGCTCCTTGAAATGTTCTATCCATTTTTTGGCGTTTCCATCTCCTTTTTCCGCCTTCTCCCGCATTTCATTGTAAAGCTGTTTTCCCATGTAGAAGTAAATGTTCTGGGATTTCCACAAATTCAGATCTAGAGGCAAAGCGCTTAAAATTCTGAGTAACTCTTCAACTTTTTCCATCGTTGAAATGTCTTCTGGTGATTGAGATAATTTTTCTATAAGTTTGTTAACTTTTTGACTCGCGACGAAGCTGAGAGTGATCCTGTCGGGTTCAAAGGACCATCTTTTGACTTCCTCGATTAATTTTTGAAGCCGGCCGAGATCCAGTTCTTCATTTTCCAGCGATTTCCGGAGGTCCATGTTCAGGATGAACTCCACTGGAGTGGTGAGAGCTTTTGGTAAGGGGGCCCGCGTTTCTTTCATCACCTGCATGATCGGGTAATGGTGCTCGTATATCTGCCGGAAAAATGTTTCAATGTCTTTCAACGTGGCCTCAGTGATCTGGTCCAAAACCTTTCTCTGCTCGTCTTTGAAAAGATCCCACAGGGAGGAGCTGTGTGCGCCGAAATGCTTGTCCATCCGATGGATAACCTCGGTGATGTCACATTTTTGAAAAGCTTCCTTTATCTCTCGGTGCATGGTAGAAAAGAATTCATCCCCCACGTAGTCACACACACCCCCAACCAAATTGTGTCCACCGAAATGCAAAGCAGCGAAACACAAGACACGCTCTTCCCAAGTGATGTTTGAAAGTACGCGTGTTTTCCCGATGGCGAGTTTTTGTATCCCGGCCTCCATCTTGTCGTAGACTTCACTGTCGGCAGTGTAGCAGTAGATATCCGTTGTTTCTGGGTATTCCTTGAAAAGAGATGACACCGCGTAGTGTGCCCCGACCCTTGACAAATCAACCCCTGCCGGTTTCACGAACAGCTCGTAGACCTTTGTGGCGTTTTTGAACTCCACGATGTTGCTTGGGGCCTGCTCGAGCATCTTGATGAACTCAGATTCCAAATCCGGGCCGCCGACATCTTTGGCGAGTTGCATTGCCCTGGCAGCGTACTGTATTGCTTGGACGGTTTCAATGCTGGAAATTTCGTCAAAGAACCAACCACAACTGGTGTACATGAGCACTGCGTGGCGCTGCATCTCCAGCAGCTTTATGACCTTTACTTTTTCCTCTTTCGAGAGTTCCCGGGCCGCATGCTCCGAGAGAAAACGTTCCACGTTTTCGACATTCCTGTCTAGAATGATTACAATATAATCATCTCTCGTCTGCCATGGATCTTTCACGTATGCGGCCATTTCTTTTTCGTACAGTGGGATGAGCGAATCTCTTAGCCAGTCCATCGCTTTTCGAAGTGGTTCTCGCCATTTTTGGTTCCACTCCGGGTGCATGCCCGTGTTACACCCGCAGTCGCTTTTCCACCTTTCAACACCGTGGGAGCAACTCCAAGAGGTGTTTTCCACGGTTTCTACTTCATGGGTGGGCGGATTTTTTTCTAGGTACTCCCCGTATATCGTGATCTTTGCGAGGTTGTTCGACTCTATGTGGTGGAGACAATAAGCCAAGGCCATGTCGCCGAAGCGGTGGTGGTGACCATATGTTTCTCCGTCGGTCGCGATGTGGGCGATTTGGGGCTGTTCATCTTGGGTGAAAATTCCCGACAACCTGTTCGCAAAATTTTCTCCGCTGTTTAGGATGTCCCCAAAAGCAACATCATGCGCCACCGGGCCGTCATAGAAAAAGATGTTGATGCTCCCTCCAGATGGAAGTTTACACAGGTATGGCATTTTGGAAACTATTTTCCCGCCGCTCACGTCCTTCCACCTTTTGTCGCCGATTTTCCGTACACGCTTGGCTTGGTGGGGAGCGAGGATGGTGAATTTTACCCCTTGCCCGGCCATCACCTCAAGGGTCTCGAGGTCAGCAGCGGTTTCGGGTAGCCACATCCCTTCCGGTTTTCTGCCGAAGTGATGTTCGAAGTCTTTTATTCCCCATATCACCTGCGTGCGTTTGTCTCTACTGTTGGCGAGAGGCATTATCATGTGGCTGTAAGCTTGGGCGATGGCGGAGCCGTGACCAGAAAATCTTTTTTTACTTTCCTTATCAGTTTCTATGATCGTCTGATAGACATCCGGTGCGTGGTCACACAACCAAGAAAGCAATGTGGGGCCGAAGTTGAAACTTATTATCGAATAGTTGTTTACAAGCTTCGTTATTTTCCCGCTGGCGTCCAAAATCCGAGAGGCCGTGTTGGGGGCGTAACATTCTGCAGTTATCCTTTCGTTCCAGTCGTGGTAAGGGTAGGCTGAGTCCTGTACCTCAATCTCTTCCAGCCAAGGATTTTCTCTCGGCGGCTGGTAAAAGTGAGCGTGAATGCAAATGTGGCGGTCCATTTTTCCACTTTCCTTTTTGACGGTCGGTGTGGAAGGCCATGTCATTTTTTCACTTTCAAACACTCTCGTTCTTAAAGAAGATGACGCCCAAGGGAGGCAGGGTTAAGGAGAGCGAGTGCTCCCTACCGTGGAAGGGAATCGGGGAAGCCACGAGCCCACCAAAATTCCAGTGCCCGCTCCCCCCGTACTCCCTAGCATCACTGTTCAGGACCTCCTTCCAGAATCCTCCCCGTGGGACACCAATCCTGTAATTGTACCGCGGAATAGGGGTGAGGTTGCAAACGGCGAGCACCACATCATCGGTGGATTTCCCTTTTCTGATGAAGGAGATGACGCTTTTTTCCCAATCGCAGAAATCGATCCACTCAAAACCCGTTAGTTCAAAATCCAGCTCGTACATTGCGGGCTCGCTTTTGTAGAAGTGGTTGAGGTCCCGCACCCAGCGCTGGAGCCTTCGGTGATCCTCGTGCTGGAGGGCGTGCCACTCCAGGCTCTCCTCGTGAACCCATTCCCGCCACTGACCGAGCTCCCCACCCATGAACAACAGCTTCTTGCCCGGGTGCCCATACATATATCCGTACAGCAACCTGAGGTTCGCGAACTTTTGCCAATCGTCGCCCGGCATCTTTCCGAAGAGGGAGCCTTTGCTATAAGTGACCTCATCGTGGGAAAGCGGGAGCATATAGTTCTCGGAGTAGGCGTACCACATGCTGAAAGTGAGCTGGTCGTGATAGTACTTTCTGAAAATCGGATCCTTGGAGAAGTAGAGGAGCGTGTCGTGCATCCAACCCATCTTCCACTTTAGGCCGAACCCCAAACCACCCGTGTGTGTCGGGCGCGTGACCATAGGCCAGGCGGTTGATTCCTCGGCGATCATCTGTATGTCCGGGAACTCCTTGTAGACGGTTTCGTTGAGGCGGCGCAAGAAGGCGATGCCCTCGAGGTTCTCCCTCCCGCCGTACTCGTTGGGGATCCACTCTCCTTCCTTCCTGGAATAGTCCAAGTAAAGCATGGAGGCGACGCCGTCTATCCTCAGCCCGTCCGCGTGATATTTGTCGAGCCAGAAGAGGGCACTGCTGATCAAGAAGTTCCGCACCTCGTTTCGCCCGTAGTTGAAAATGGCGCTGGTCCATTCGGGGTGGAAGCCTTTTCGAGGATCGGCGTGTTCGTAGAGGTGAGTACCATCGAAATAGACCAATCCGTGTTCATCTGTTGGAAAATGGGAGGGAACCCAGTCCAAGAAAACGCCTATCTCGTGCTGGTGGAGATAATCGATCAGATACATCAAGTCCTGTGGTTTACCGTAACGGCTGGTTGGAGCGAAATACCCGGATATCTGATATCCCCAAGAGCCGTAAAATGGATGTTCCATTACAGGCATGAACTCCACATGAGTAAAACCCATTTGTTGTACGTACTCGGCCAACTTTGGCGCCAGCTCTCGATAGGTAAGGGGGCGATTTCCCTCTTCCGGGACGCGCATCCAAGAACCTAGATGTACTTCGTAAACTGAGATGGGGGAGTTAAGAGAGTTGCGGTTAGATCGTTTTGTCATCCATTCACGATCACCCCATGCGTACTCTAGATTCCAAACGATGGAAGCAGTCTTCGGCGGCGCCTCATGGCAAAAAGCGAGGGGATCGGCCTTATCAACTCGATAACCCTCATACCTAGAAATAATGTGGTACTTGTAAAGAGCACCCTTAACAACACCGGCTATAAATCCTTCCCAGATTCCCGAATCGTCCTCTCTCAACTTTAAAGGATGTGCTCTTGGTTCCCATCCGTTGAAGTCGCCAATTACAGATACCCGTGCTGCGCTGGGGGCCCAGACTGCGAAATAGGTGCCCTCAACATCGTCCGTGGTCATTAAATGGGAACCCAATTTTTCAAAAAGTCTGAAGTGATTTCCCTCCTTTGAAAGATAAACATCGTAGTCAGTCAGGAAACCCACATCATATGCTATAGTTTTTTTGTTTTCTTTCCATTTACTTTTCTTTTGCATTCATTTATCTCCTTGTCATCATATACATTTTGTTATAAGTTTTTTAATTAATTCTCTCGCTTGATCCTCGGCATCGATTCTATCGCTGGTTCAAGATGAAGATTTTCCATGAACTTCAGTCGCTAGCGAAAAATGGACTGGGCGAGATCAA
>CAZWMM010000063.1:0-5067 GCA_964634985.1 Hadarchaeota archaeon (SeqCode) | reverse complement strand
TAGATGCAACTATTGATTCCATTAGCTCGGCTGCCGTTAAAGTTGCGAGCAAGATCCTCTCTCGAGGCATGAGTTTTGCCGTCCGCACCTCAAGGGTGGGCAAACACGCATTCTCGAGCAGGGATGTGAACGAAAGAGTTGGTTCGGATATTTTAACGAAGGTCGGTGGCGCCCGTGTGAATCTCTCAGCCCCAGAACGAGAGATATCCATTGAGGTCCGCGGGGAGGATGCCTATGTATTCGCCGAAACCAGAGATGGCGTCGGCGGGCTGCCAGTTGGCACTCAGGGAAAGGTCGCGGCACTTTTTTCCAGCGGGTTGAATAGCTGGGTCGCTGTCTATCTCATGATGAAACGTGGTTGTATGGTTCTTCCCGTATTCCCAGATCCGCGCCCAAGCTCTGATAATCAAATGTATAAACTAGCCATCCGAGCCGCAAGGAGGCTCGCCTGTTTCTACCCGAAGCTGGAGCTGCGGGTATTCCCATCCGACAGGTTAATCCGCACCTTAGCAAAAGTGACACCTGATCTAGCGTACTACGTTTACAAACGGGCGATGCTCCGGGCGACCGAAGCCATCGCCGAACAGGCTGGAGCCGATGCGATTGTGGCGGATGAAGGTCTAGAGCAGGTCGCATGGCAAGGACTGGCAAACCTTCACGTGATAGATGAAGCATGTGGGCTACCTATCCTGCGGCCCCTCGCGGGGATGGATGAAAATGATATCGTGTGGACCGCTCGCAGGGTTGGGCTCTTCGAGCAATTCGTTAAACAGCTTGCGGATCCCCTCTCTCTACCCCCTAACCTAACCTCCCTCAGAGTTGAGGAGGTGCGAGAAACTGAGGGGGAGCTAAAGGTCGATTCATCGCTCGAGGCCGCCCTCTCCAAGGTCAAGCTCATAAAGATGAGGCGAAGCGCATGGACCTAACAATCCAGCCGACGCCAACGCTTTCGGGAGAAATCGAACCTTATCCATCGAAGCTTCACACCCAGTTCGCTGGCGCCCTAGCTTTGCTCGCTGGGGGGAAAAGTGTGATCGAACGCCCGCTGCGCGTGAAGGACACCAGTGTGATGCTCCACGCCGCGGAAGCGATGGGAGCCACGGTGAAACGAACTCAGGAGCGATGGTCGATATGGGGAGTCGATGGGAGCTTAAAGCCAACCAAGAACGTCATAGACGCAAGGAATTCGGGGACCGTGCTGAGCTTACTCACATCCGTCGCCACCCTAGCCCCAACTATAAGCGTGCTCAATGGCGATCCCCAACTACGCTCTAGACCCATGCCCACGCTGTTGAAAGCCCTCCGCCGCTTAGGAGGAGATGTGCACTCGACTAAGCTAGATGAAAGCCCTCCATTCGTGGTTTTCGGAGGGAAGCTTAAAGGGGGAGAAGTGCATCTGGGCGAGTTGAACGCGCGCTATCTGCCAGCTCTCCTGTTACCATGCCCATACGCAGAGGAGAGGGTCACGCTATCTTTTGAACGGGTGAAGAACCCCTCGCAACTCGAACTCGCGTTAGAACTCATGGATGCAGCTGGGGCCGGAGTGAGCGAGCGGAGGGGGAGGCTCGAAATACCCAACAAAACCTACCGCGCTTTTAGGTTCAGCGTCCCCCAAGAACTCTCGGCCTCGGCGCCTTTCATAGTGGCGGCGGCTTTGACTGAATCGAAGCTCAAAATTAGGGGTGTGAAAAAAATAATCGGGCGAGACGCTTCATTCCTAGGTGTCCTAAAGATGGCAGGCGTCAGGTTGGGGGCGTCGAAAAGGGGTTTTTACGTGGAGGGTGAGCAGGGGCCCCGCGCAACCAAGTTGGACCTCTCGCCTTTGCCTGAGCTTTTACCCATCGTTGCCGTGCTGGCATGTAAAGCCAAAGGTAGGACTTTCATCCAAAACGTCGAGGAAGCGAGGACCATGAAATCTGATCGCATCTCGGCTATCGCACAGGAGCTACGCCGGATGCGGGCAAAAGTTCTAGAGCGGGGCGATGGATTGGTCGTCCAGGGGCCTGCTGAGTTCAAGGGGTGCGAAGTGGACAGCCACGACGATTATGCAGTTACATCCGCTCTAGCTGTGGCTGGCCTCTTGGCGGAGGGGAAAACCGTGATAAAAAAAGGCGCCGAGGCACTCGGGACATCTTACTCCCGCTTCGTCTCCACTTTCCAAAGCTTGGGGGCCGATGTGAGATACCCTTCTTAACCAAAAATTTTAACTTCTTGGTTCATCATTTAATATGGTGTGGTGGGTTGAGAGGTCAGCTGAGCATTGAGTTCATGATCATTTTCACAGGCATGCTCCTAATTTTATCCACAGTTACGATGCCCATTTATGACCGAGCGCGGGCCGATGCCGAGAAAATAACCAAGCTTGCGGATGCGCGCGAGGCAGCAAACACGATAGCGAATGCCCTTAACACAGTTTACGCTAGTGGCGTTGGGGCAAAGCATACGGTCGAGTACTGGCTCCCTAGTGATATCCTTTCCATCTCTTTCGTCGATGGAGCGGGAAATCGTGTGGATGTTAAAATAGAATTGAACCTCGAAAGCGATAACGTGGTACAAATTGGCACAATTTTACCAGGCGGAGATGATGGAAATCGCGTAATTGTTGATAACGAAAACTTCGAGGTTAGCTCTGGTCTCTATCGAATGGATTTCACATACAAGTACCTCCGTAATTTGAGGCACATTGAAATCAAGGTGGCTTGAGATGCGGGGGCAATCGGCCGTCGAATACCTGCTAATCTTTTCGTCCGTGCTGGTGATTATCGCTGCAGTCACGTTCGGGCAGATGATAAATCCCGCGCAGGAGGCCGCAAGGGACACGTTATATCTCTCCCAAGCTAGGTCGGCTGCCGATGCGATCGCAGGGGCGATAAACACCGTCTACAGCAATGAGCGGGGAGCTGTGAAAAGCGTCAGCGTTTCAATGTCTAATGGCTGGGCCCTACAGCTCGACAACGTCAAGAATAAGCTCAGGATAATAATCGAAACCTCCAGAGGAAATGAAAATGTGGAGGATAACCTGCAGTACGGAATTGATAACTACCACTCGCTTTCGGACATCCCCGTGGGCACCTACACTGTGATCGTGGAGTGGCCCGATAATAGCGGCGTGCTTGAAAACATAAACAGCGACGCCCTCTCTGACAAGAAAATTTACATCTACATCCAGCCGCGAGGAAGGTAGGGTAATGAGGTCAGACGCTAGAGGGTTTTTCTCGATCGATGCGTTGTTTGCAGTAACGCTCCTACTGATGATCTCAGCGTCGCTCCTGAACGTGTACGAAGGCCGAAAACAAGCGGCCGAGCTGATGAGTGCCAGGTTGGGGGCCAAGCTCGTCGGAGAAAAGCTCGCAGCAGCCATAAACACAGTTTACGCAAATGGGCCGGATTTTGAGCTCCGCGTAGATTTGCCCGAAAACATGGGGAGCTACTTCTACCAGATTACTTTCGACAACACCGTGCGGCAAATCTCGGTGGAAAACTCGGCGTGGGGAGCTGTCAGCGTAGGGGTCATCTGTAAAAATGTCGTGAATTTCGTGCTTAGTTCGGAAAATCTGGAAAACACGATCCGGGTGTACTGGGCGGAAAACCAGATAAAGGTCGTGAACGCGTGAGGGGCCAAACAAGCTTCGAGATGCTGATCTTGATCGGAGCGATCCTGATAGCTGCCGCATCAATGCTCTACTTGGGTTTAGGAAGCAACGAGTCGGCGGTCGTCATGCGGGCCGCGCGAGATGGGGCTGAAAACGCGATTGCAGCTATGGATGCCGAATACGGGTGCTCAATCGATATCGAAGAAGTCGGATTCGACACCGGCATGATCACCATAACTGTTTCAGTTCGCAATGTCCCAGCGCTGGAAAATTTTGACAACATGGCGAAGGATAACATCAGGATTGGTGCCCTCAAACACATCCATAATGCGGTGGGCGGTTCATTCCCAACGATCGCGGGGGCGGTCAAAACCGCCTACCATACCTACGATGTAACGGTCGAGCTGAGGAAGGTGACCAAATGAATGAACGAGGTCAAATTTTTACCCTGGACATGTTTTTCGCGCTGGCACTTATCGCGCTGATCGTGAGCTATTCGGGGCTGGCTTTAGAGCAGGCGCGTAGGCAGGCCGAGGAGTACGCGCTCCGGTATTCGCTCGAGCGCACAGCAAATGACGCTGCAGATGTGCTCGTGAAAACGCTTGGCATGCCAGAGAACTGGGAAAAAAATGTCGAGATGTTAGAAACCCCGGGATTTACCGAGGGAAGCGGTGGGAATCCCATCTTGAATACCTTAGCTATAATGAAGTATGGGCAGTTTAGGAGATTACTCAGTAGTGATAATTGGGTCGCTCCAGCGAACGCCAGCGCAGTAGAAGCAATAAAAAAACTCTTTGGAGGATCCGAGAATTTCGAAGTTAGAATACTCGATGAGAATGAAAAAGAATTGTGGCACGCTTTTCCGGGATGGGTCACTGGGGGGGCTGGGGAGAGCTCAGGAGCTGAAAATTCCTTGGAAGTTGTAGTTGTCAGACGATTAGTTGTAGCGAGATATGGAGCGACCAAAGCATCTACTGGACAGTTAGTAGGAGAATCGGCGCCTTGGTATAGAGATGTGCATTTGGAGTTTGAGATCTATCCGGGAGATCTTGATGCGTTTGACTTCTACATCATCGTGATGGGTGGAGGTAATAACCCAAGGGCTAAAATCTGGATAAACAAAGACGCAGTGCAACCTTACGGCAACCCCGATTATGACTTCCCCACTGATCCCAAAATCCTCCAGGAGACCTTTCCAGAACAACACGGAGGGATAGAGAACGATCCTGAAATCGATAATCCACTCGATGACGGCACAAACTTTCTAGGCGCTTGGATCAAGGCTGACCCGAACAAGGATGAATGGGTCAATATTTACGTAGTTGCAATTCCCAGTTGTTCGAACTGGAATATAGCGCCTCTTTCGCTGGAGCTTTTGCCAGCAACGCTCGAGGTGAAGCTATGGAGGTAGGGTTATGAATTTTCGAAAGGACCAAAGAGGATTCATCTTTAGCCTCGACGCTTGCCTTGCATC
>CAZWMM010000062.1:0-5142 GCA_964634985.1 Hadarchaeota archaeon (SeqCode) | reverse complement strand
GAGAGGTCCAGGTGGTCCTCATAAAAACCCCCAAAGGATCTTGCGACTTTCCTTGCATTTTTCAAAACTGCTGCTTTCACGTCTTTCCGAAAGTCTGCATCTCTTTTTGTCTTTTCCACAAACAATTCGGCAAAGGCTATAGTCTCATCATCGACCGCAGCCAACGAACCAACCGGAACCACGTTTATCTTTCCTTCTGCATCAACGGTCGCGAGAACTTTTGATGCTTCGAGATCGTTAAACATATCCATGGTCTCCTTCGGCATCTTCACCATGCTTTTCACCCCTGAAATTTTCCTTCGAGTGATAAAAAAATCTATCTTTTTAGCTGTCCTTTTACAACACCTTTTTTGCTAAAACGGAGGCTTACCTGGATTCATTATATTTTTTGGGTCTATCAATTTCTTTATTTTCCTCCACAACTCCCCATATTCCCCGAGCTTGGTGGCATCGACGACTCCAGGGAAGGGTCGGAACCACCCATAAATTCCGATATCGAGCAGGGCTTTCATCAATTCTCGATGGAGTTTTCTTATTCGTTTGACCTCATCGGGATTCCCGGAGTCCCAAAGTATACAAGGGTCATTATAGGCTAATTGCCCATGGAAGGGGGCCACTGGAACTCCTTCATAATGAAATTCATCGAACCCGTATTTCAGGCTGATTTTATGGGAAGCCTCGTAATATCGAGGAACAAGCTTCATCACCCCATAAAATGAGCACCCATACAAGCTCCCCTTCTTCCAGCCTCTAACGGTCGTCCTCTCCCAAAGGTGATCCTTTATCATTTCTTCCTCGTCCATCGGGGGGACCATAGGCAAGACAGTTCCCCCCGATTCATCGATCAACTTTCTCACGGCTTTTTCATCGGCTTCCGCTTGCTCCGCGTTTCCCTCGATATACAGCCACATCGTGTAAAAATTCTCTTCCGGGAATTCGATACGCCCATCGGTCAAAGTCCTCAAAGCTTTACGGGTAAACATCATGGTCCAACATGCTGCAACTAAATCTTTTTTAGCCATCTTTATGGCGGGCTCGATCATCGCCTCGTAGTTGGGGTGGACGGTCATCAGAGGTTTGATAACCTCAGGCATTGGGTAAAGTCTGATGGTTCCCTTCGTCAGCACCCCAAAGGTCCCAGGGTTAGCTTGAAACAACTTGCATAAGTCAGGGCCATAAACTATCCCACAGTAAGGCATCGCATTTGGCGTGTTCGCAGACCCTGTTTGGAGAACATCACCGTTTGGAAGAACCACTTCGATGGTAATCAGATGATCGGTTCCATATCGAGTTGCTGGCCCATAGATCCCCCTCAACATGTAATTAGCTAGAACAGAAGCCGTAGAGGGAGCCCATGGTGTTATAACCCGGAGATTTGTCTTTCTAACCTCTTGAACGAGTTGGCCGAAACTCACCCCTGGCTCCACGGTTGCCGTCATCATTTCTTCGTTTACCTCCAAAATTCGATTCATCCTCCGCAAATCAAGTAAGATGCCCCCCTTGGTTGGTATACATAACCCTTTTCGGTTGATCCCAGCCACAAAAGGTACGACGGGGGTTCGATTTCGATTTGCAAGTCGAACGATAGCTTGAATCTCCTCTTTGGTAGATGGTCTAACTACGAAATCGGGTCGATGGGGTGGAATCAAGGCAAATTGATCGTCCCTCTCATAAGGCACGAGATCGGCTAAATCCGAAGAAACGTGTTCACGACCAACGATGTTTATCAATTGCTTTTCAATACGCTTCATTTCGCCGCCCCAGCTACGAGTTCGCTCATATCTCGAATTTCCAGCTGTTTAAATTCGTCCGGGGTCTGCTCTAAAGCATCCATAAAATTATGTTTGCAGAAAGGGCAGGATGAAGCCAGGGTCGATGCCCCGGTGGCTTTAGCCTCTCTCAGACGCTCCGCAGCCGCCCAAACCGCGAAATCCGAGAAAGCCGACTTCACCCCGCCCCCAGCCCCGCAACACCACGTATCCTCCCTTTTCCTTTTCATTTCGATGAATTTTGAACCAACCATGTTAGTTAATAATTTTCTCGGGGGGTCGTACAGCCCAACTCCCCTCCCCAAGTGACATGGATCATGATAGGTGATGTCCCCTGAGACTTTATTTTTCAATTTCAAATTTCCTTCCTCCACTAGCTTAGAAAAATATTCCGTTGTGTGCAAAACATCAAATCTCAGTTCTCGGCCCAGAATTGCGGGATAATCCATCTTAAATGTTTTATAGCAACCGGCACAAGAGAAGACGACCCTCTCGGCCCCACTCGCATCTATCGCACCTACATTGTGCTTCACCAAATCCTTCGCGATTTTTCTTTGCCCCGTGCGCAGGAGGGGGGAGCCACAGCACCACTCATCCGGATGCATTATCCCAAATTCAACCCCTGCCGTGGTTAGGACATCAGCGGTTGCCCCTGCGATTTCTGGTCTTCGATAAGCGGAAGTACATCCCACGAAGTAAATGGTTTCAGCTTTCCTTGGAATTTCTTTTTTAAGCCAAGATGTCCTTTTTTCGTGGGGCTCCCGATAGGGGTTATGATTTTTCTGGATGCTTCTAGCGAAGTCAGCCTGCTTTGGTAAGGGGCCCCAGCCAAGATCAACCAACCTAGCTTTTAGTTCCTCGAATAACTCTACATGGGGTGCTTTGAATCCTGTGAGATCTTTGCACTGCTCATAACACGCCCCGCAGCCGGTGCAGCTGAATATGATCTGAAGCAAACGAGGGGTGGGTTTATCTATTTCATTTTCGATCAACGCCCGAGCTATCTCTATTCTGCCTGAAGCTGAAAATGATTCGAAGCCGAAGCGTGCATAGCTTGGACAAATGGGGGTCCACTCATCCAAACGGTGCCAATTGGACATGTTACATAGATGGCAGTGGAAACAGTGATATAGCTCCTTCTGATACTCCTCCAATTTCACTTTCAAATCTCCACTTCCCCGTTTATTCGAATCCTCTAGATAAAATAACTTAACGGATATCAGCTTGAGCCCGCTCTCGCTCTATGAACCCCCTCCTCAGAACCCTGCCATCGGGGGCCTTTGAAATCATGTGAACGAATTCAACTTCTCTTAGCCTCTTGTATCCAGCAACCCTATCATTCACGAACTTGATGATCTCCTCCTTGGTGGCTCTCGCCGCAGGTTTAAGCACCACGAATGCCTTCGGGATCTCCCCACCAACGAGATCAGGTTTTCCCACAACAGCACACTCCCCCACCGCAGGGTGCTCCAGTAATACGCTCTCGAGCTCCACCGGCCCGACCGTGAAGCCCTTAAATTTAATTATCTCTTTCTTGCGATCGGTGATGTAGAGGTAGCCATCCTCGTCTATTTTGCCTATATCGCCCGTATAAAGCCAGCCGTCCTTCAAGACCTCAGCCGTCTCCTCGGGCCTCTTCCAATATCCCTTCATGACTTGTGGGCCCTTGACGACGATTTCCCCGACTTTCCCTAGAGGGAGTTCCTTCGTACCCGTCTCAAGATCCACGATCTTTTGTTCGGTCCCCGCAACTGGAGGGCCCACTGACTCCAGTTTTATACGATCCAGCGGGTTTGCATGGGTGACTGGCGAGGTCTCGGATAAACCGTATGCGTTTGTAACGGTTACGCCCGTCAATTCCTCAAACTTTCTAGCGAGTTCAGGCAGTATGGGCACAGCTCCGTTATTAACGTAACGAATGGATGACAGGTCATATTTCTTGACGAACTTTGGATACTCCGTCAGGAGAGTGATTATCGGCATAACAGTGAAGAGTGTTGTGACCCTGTATCTTTGGATGAGGTCTAAAAATTCTTCTAAAATGAACCTCCTCTCTAAAACTAAACTAACAGATCTATGAGTTGACAGCAAAATCAAGGTTGTCATTCCATAAATATGGTAAAAAGGGAGAAGAGCTAAAGTCACATCGTCTTGGGTAACGAGTCCAGGGGTGAGTGAAATTTGAATGATATTGCTCACCAGATTGTGATGGGTGAGCATGCAACCCCTGGGCAGGCCTTTTGTACTGCTTGCGTATTGGATAACCGCTAGATCCTCCATTGGATCTATTTTCACTTTTGGTGGGCTAGGGGGATACTTCTCGATCAGTCTAACAAATGAATGGGTCCTCAGATACTCTTTCTTCCCTGCGACGATCACTTCTTTTAACTTGGGCAACTCACCCTTGATGTTCTTCACGATCGGATAATTCACATCCTCGACGATTACAGCAACCGATTCAGAATCCTCGAGCTGGTGTTTTGCCTCCCCCTCTCTGGACGATGGATTCAAAGCTGTTACCGTGGCCCCGGCTTTCAAAACTCCGAAAAACGATATGATGAACTCTGGGCTGTTCCACATGAACAAGGCTACAATATCGCCTTTCTTTATACCGAATTCTGCTAATGCCGTGGCGATTTTGTCGGTGAGGATATCGAGCTCCTTGAAGGTCATTCTTACGGGGTGTAGTATGAAGGGCTTGCTTGGGGAGTCTTCAGCTGTTTTTTTCAGGAGCTCGAACACTGGGATTTGGGGGATTTCGAGGGGCACAATACCATACTCTTTTTCTCTCTGCTAACATTTAAATTTTAGTTTAGGATTATGTCTAAAAATCGCGGACTATGAAAAGGATAGGTTTCGGCTGGGGGCCACATGTATCCGTTATTTGAGATTTCTGACTCAAGTACTCCTTTCGGCGGCCAAGCCATGCGCAAAAATTTATTATAACGAGCCCTATAAGTAATAGGGATGGATTCACTAATGTATGACATTAAAATTGATAAAGAAAAATGCAAGGACCCCCTCAACTGCGGCAAATGCTTACAAAGGTGCCCATTAGCCCTCTTTTGCACGTACCCACTTAATAGACAGCCAAAACAGATCTGCGAGGAATGGGCCGTAGAGCCTGCATTTCCGGATCTATGCATAGGATGTATGGTCTGCGTCCAAAATTGCCCTAACCAAGCCATAACGGTTAAGGAGATAGCCTGATTGTGTGACTGGTGTCTTGAACATGGAGAGGGGAAGAAATGGTATCTCAACGTGGAAAATCAAGTGCACGACTTTTTCGAACAGTTCATTAAAGAAAGAAAAAAGAAGGAACCTCCCCCCATAGCCCAATTCGAAAACATGTACTTCGCCTTGACGCAGATCG
>CAZWMM010000061.1:0-5163 GCA_964634985.1 Hadarchaeota archaeon (SeqCode) | reverse complement strand
ACGGGCTCGAAATTTCCGTCCACGCGAGCTTCTGGGATTTGAACCCAGCCAGCCACTACCGAGAACTCTGGGAACTATCGCTCAGACAAGTTAAGCGAAGCATCGAAGCCTGTAGGAAGCTTGGGGGGAGAATCATCTGCCTCCATCCCGGACGCTGCCCAATCCCAGAAGTAGGATGGCTCATGCGCGATGCGAAAGACCACTACCTCGAGTTCCTCCACGAATGCCTCGGGCTCGCTAGGGGGCTGGGAGTGAAGCTCGCGCTCGAAAACTTAAACGTGTCTTACTGCCCTTACTCAACGCTCGAAGAGCTGGAAGAACTCGTGGGTGGTCTCGATAACGCTGGCGTCACGTTGGATGTTGGTCACGCTTATCGCGGTGGGGAGAAAGCAAAGATCAAGAAACCCGAGCAAAAAATCGTCAGTGCGATCAGAAGCTTGGGAAAAAAACTCATCCATGTACATTTCCATGACAACCACGGGAAGGAGGACGAACACCTGCCCCCCGGCAAGGGCACCATTGATTTCAGACCGATCATAGACGCTCTTGAAACCGTAAATTACAACGGGCTGGTGATAGCCGAGCTATGGGATCCAGAGAACTTTATAGAAACGGGGCGCGAGGGGTTAGAGGGTTTTAAAGCGCTATTGAAGCGATCCTAGTTCCGGATATCAGTTGCTTTTTCTAGACAACAGTTGGCTCCTCGAAGTTAATCCTTTTTGATCCTCGATAGCGACCGGGGGCGTCTTACGAACATCATCAAGATGGACGCGAAAAGAAAACTCATGAGGGGAAAAATCAAAGTTAAGGTATAACTTTTCGTGACCTCGTATAGATAGCCCATCAGTGAGGGGCCGAAAGCGGCTGGCAAACCTATGACAACGCTTAAGCCAGAAATCGTCGCAAGATATTTGGATCCGAATAAATCACCCGTGAAGGGGATTCCCAGAGCCACAGATCCCCCGTATCCAATCCCGAAAACAATCATGCATAGATAGAGTAACCCGGGGAATTGAGCGTTGATTAGGGCGAGAACACCAAACGCCATTGAGATATAACAGAGCACGAGCAGGTACTTCCTAGAATTGACGTTGCCTATTCTTTGCGCTAAGATATCTGAAAGCCTACCCACGATAATCCTGCCAACCACCGATATCAGCCCCACCATCCCAAGCGCCACAGCTGCAAAAGACAGAGGCATACCGATCCCGGTTAAGTAACGAACAAGAAAAAATATAATAGCGAAAATTCCGGTGAATCCTAGTATCTGACTCACTCGCAATATCCAAAAAACTTTAGTCCCCACCGCCTCCCCCACTTTAAACTGATGGGCCCCCATGCCCGTCCGCTTGCTCCCGATGACTTTCCCATGCCCGAACTCCCCATCGGGAAAAATCCCCACATCCTCAGGCTGGCGCAAGATGAATGTCGATGCAATTACGGTAACAAGTCCCAGCAACCCCATAAACAGAGCAGTATTAGAAATTCCACATATATCGATCGAAAAACCCGCGTAAACGGAAAATGCCAAATTTCCGAGACCTGCCCCTGCAACACCTATTCCTTGGGCTAATCCAGCTTTTTTGCTGAACCACTTTCTGATGATCGAGCCGAGCACAGCTAATCCCAGGATGCCTGCTCCCGCACCGAAAAGCACCCCATATGAGAGATAAAGGTGCCAAACCTCAGTAGCATGGGAAATCGCGACCCATGCTAAAAATATCAAACATGAGCCGAGGTATAAAAAAAGTCTCAATCTCCACTTGGTATCCAGATACTTCTCGATGATGTACCCACTGATGAATGAAACGATGCTATACGTTATCATCTGAAGTGTGATCGACCCCATGACCGTTGCTTCCGACCACCCCAGATCATTCACTATTGGGGGAACAAAAACCGAAAATGAATACGTGAGCCCAAAAGTTATAAATAAACATGCGAAGCACGCGATGACGACGACCCAGCCATAAAAGAATTTTCTCTGCATCGTTCACCAATATCCTCACACCGTTCTATTTATTATTCGGCTTATGCTCAGAAAACTTGCTTTCAATTCCGATACTTAATGTAACACTTCTAGCTTTGCCTTATTTTCAACTGAACTCAGCGGCAACGGTGGTAAAAACCGGTCCCCGAATGTCGATACGCTTCTTGTTCGAGGTTATGTAGCGCTGAGCCACCCCATCCAGCGTTAGGTTGATGTCACTTGACAGCTTCACGTTTCGCACGCGAACTTTCACCACTCGTTTCTTCTCTTTAGTAGCTTGCTCGATCTCGTGAGCCGCGAGGGCCGCGAACGCATCGATGTAGCGGATACCAGTTGAAACCCCCTTGTTTCGAACCTCGCTCAAAAATTTGTCCCGCTCCCAGCCGCTTGGGGGGAGACCTATTATGTTGCCATCATACACGAAAACCTCATTGAACCCAGCTGGGCCGATTAACTTGGTCCCACTCTCAGGCTCGACTACGCTCACCCGAACGCGCCTGCCTGAGAGCTCGCCCTCGAACGCCACAAACTCGCATGGACTAGGCTCATTTGCATGTTCTTCGGCAACACGTACGATGGCTGTTGCTATCTCCTTGCCTACATCGCTCTCCGGCTCTCGCTCGAGTTTAAGCATGCCCACCAGTTCTGCGTCAGAAAATTCGGCAGTCTTGTAGAAGTAAGGAAAGACTAGTGCCCTGATGTCCGTTTCACCGGTTTCGATCATAAGCAAACGCTCGAGTCCTATGCCGAGATTGAAAACGGGATAAGCGATGCCGTAGTTGCTGAGCGCCACTGGGCTGTAAAAACCAGCGTCGCCTATCTCCATGAATTCGCCCGTCTTTGGATGCTCCACGAAAACCTCGAACTCCGTCCGTGGCGCGTAGTACTTCGATGTCGCGGCCTTTATTGAGAACTTCACGTGGCCGAAACCTAACCTGCTCAAAATTTCTCTTGTGACTCGTTCCCCATCCTCCAAGCTTACCTCCTCAGCCGCTATGACCACCGAGGCGGTCCAAGACTCGTAAAGGTGCGTCGGGTCGAGGCGCTGCTCGCGCCTGAACTTCTGGCCGATCGAAAAGAGCTGAAGGGGCAGAGGTTCGCGTTTGAGCATTTCTCTCAGGACTAAAAACCATCCTGCAGTAGTGTGTGAACGAAGCGTTAAGTCAGTTGGGACTGGCTCGAGCTTACGAAACTCGGGGAAAAGTGAGAGGATTCCGCTCGCCTGCTCCTCCTTCAGTCCCAACTCCTTTACCAGAACCTCAAGCAAATCGTCCGCGGAGATCGCGCCCCCCTTGTATCGCCTGAAAATTCCTTGGAGTTCCTTGGCCCGATAGAACTTTGGAACAACTTTACGAATATCTTGGAGTTTCTTCTGGCTTATCCCTATATCAGGGCGATCCAGTCCAGCGAGGAAGAACAATCGGTCCAAGATGACCGGTGCCTCGGGGCCGAATTGCGCGAAGACTTCTTTCTTGTCTATTATCATGGGGACGGTGACCTCGGTGAAGCCAAGCTGGAGCAATGCGTGCCTCGTCTTCGCGATTAGCTCCTGCAGTTCGTTCGGCTTGCCCTTCCCCTTGAGTGAAAAAAGCTGCCCGTCTTTTTCTATGAGCCCGGCCGTTTCCAACCAAGCTGTTTCGTAGTCTTTTTTCGCTTCTTCCTTGATTTTTCTTGTATCAAACTTCACCTGCTCACCCGTATACTTCCTGCAACTTTTTGTTCTTTCTTTTAAAGTAAAAGAACCTTGTCTTGTTTGAGTTTAGCTTCATAAAAATTTAGCTTGCAGAACCCGAATTAACGAACGTGGGGATGCAACTTGTAATTGAAGAGGTTCCCTCATGTAGCGTATTTGTTGAATGGGATGGAAAAGCCACGAAACTCTGGAAAAAATATGAAAATCTTGAAGGTGAAATAGATCGCAAACAAAGACGTGAAAAATTCTTGGAAATTAAAAATGATCTCTACAATTATGTGATTAACGTGCCAGAAAAGTATGTGGGGGCTATTCCCAAAGATAAAGGTTTCTGGTTTATTGACAACAATCAAATAGAAAGATTCTATGACGAACGAACTGGGTTTAAACGCGAAGTTCCAAGCTCGGTAATCTAATCATACCAAGTGACATTTCAAACTGCCCCTCATTTTCGAGTCGATCGAGAAAAGTGTTTTACCCTCCTGAAAAAGGTAGATTGGTTATGGAAAAAATCCCTCTCCCGAACTCGCATATACCGGAACTCAGGTCAACTACTCCGTCTGCAAGCGAAAGCTCCGGCCCTTCCAACCGTAAACCCCAGCCAGTCGCAACCCTTAAATAGTATACTTTAAAGTAAACTACTTGGGAGTAAACAAATGTTCATCGACAGGGAAGATGAACTCAAGACCCTCAACGAGAGGCACGGCAACGGCGCGGCCGAGTTCGTCGTGATCTATGGGAGAAGGGGCGTGGGAAAGAGCGAGCTGATAGAGCACTTCATCAAGGACAAGGAAGGGGTGCGTCTCCTGGCGAGGGAGGAGGCCGAGACGATCCAGCTCAGAAGGTTCTCCGAGCGGTTGGCCTCATTTTTCGGCGATGAAGTTCTGAAGAAAAACCCCTTTAGCAGTTGGGGTGCCTTTTTCACCTACTTGGTTGAAAAGTCAAGGGAAAGGATTGTCATAGCGCTCGACGAGTTTCCCTACCTGGCGGGAGAAAATCCAGCCATCCCGTCGATAATTCAGGACTACTGGGACAACAGGTTAAAAAATACTAAAATATTCCTGATTTTGTGCGGCTCGAGCATCTCGATGATGGAGAAAAAGGTTCTCGGCCACAAGTCCCCCCTCTACGGGAGGAGGACCGGGCAAATATTGCTCAAACCGTTCAGCTTCAAGGATATTTTCAGGTATCTGGAGAAACCAATTAGGGAATCTGTGGAGTTCTATTCGGTGTTTGGTGGAACGCCTGCTTACCTCATACAAATCGACAAGGGAAAGACTTTATTGAAAAACATTGCCGACAAGGTGCTGAAAAAGGACTCGCCGCTTTACAGGGATGTTGAGTTTCTGCTGAGAGAGGAGCTGAAAGAGCCCAGGTATTACTTTTCTGTGCTACATTCGATCGCCAAAGGAAATACGAGAATCGGAGAAATAATGAACGACACAGGGCTAAAGAAAGGCATCGTGGCAAAGTATCTATC
>CAZWMM010000060.1:0-5212 GCA_964634985.1 Hadarchaeota archaeon (SeqCode) | reverse complement strand
AGTCTATCTTGCTGAAAGATGGCCAGTTCGCCTCGCAGAAGTACAACTCGCTGTATGCGGATTGCCAGAGCAAGAAGCCGCTGAGGCGCTCCTCACCGCTCGTTCGGATAACTAGATCAGGATCGGGGAGCCCAGCTGTGTAAAGATGATCCTCTATCAACCGCTCATCTACATCTCCAGGCTTGAGTTCGCCCCGCTCGACGCGCTCGCATATTCTGCTGATTGCTTGTGCGAGTTCCGCTCGCCCCCCGTAACCAATGGCTATATTGAGCAAGTATTTATCATGGGTCTTGGTTGCCTTCTCAGCTTTCCCAATTGATCTCCTTACCTTTTTGGGTAGGCAACTCAAATCGCCTAAGGCCCGGACGCGGATCTTGTATTTTTTGACTTGCTTTGACGTTGCAATTTTACTGAAATTTTTGGCGAAAATGTTCATCAGATATTTAACTTCTTCTTTTGATCGGTTGAAGTTTTCCGTTGAGAAAGCGTAGAGCGTGACGCAACTAATCCCGAGTTCATGGCACCACCCCAAAACCTCTTCGAGTTTTTTTGCTCCGAGCTTGTGCCCCTCCAGCTCCTTGAGTCCAGCCTTTCGCGCAAACCTACGATTACCGTCGAGGATGATCCCCACGTGGCGAGGGTTGTTCTTTCCCCCCTTAACTTCCTCGAGCAGCCGCTGTTCGTAGTACCTCGCAGCCATCGCACGGAGCCAAGTTATGCCGGGTAGTTTTTCTATGGGAAACTTTTCGATCACCATGCCATCAAAAACAAACTCGCTCGCTTCGCTTTAAAGGTTCACATTTTTAGTTCTCACGACTAAAAGAGCAACACCGAAATGAGGGTTAAAAATGGATTTTTCTTGATTTGGAAATCGCAGGTAAAACGTCGAATTGCAAAACGAAAGAATTTTAAGGATAAAAAATAAAAATAAAACGCTTTTGGGGCTGACTGGGGGGGTGAATAACCCTCCAAGGTAGAAAAATGTGACACATGTTAGCAAGATCGAGCTCCGGGGCTTCAAATCGTTTGGGAATGCAAAAGTGGTCTTTCCCCTCTCGAAGGGACTAACCGCCATCGTCGGACCGAATGGCTCAGGGAAGAGCAACATAGTCGATGCCCTATGCTTCGTGCTTGGGGGTATGAGCGCGAAGACCATGCGGGCCGAGCGATTCTCCGACTTCCTCTTCAACGGGGGTAACGGTCAGCGTCCGGCCCCCTTTGCCGAGGTCTCACTTTACTTCAATAATGAAGACAACACGTTGCCCATCAACTCGGAGGAGGTGGCGATATCCCGAAAGGTGGACCGAAGCGGCAAATGTGTGTACCAAATAAACAAGCGCCGCGCCTCACGACAAGAAATCGTTGACTTGCTCTCAAAACACGTGTCAAGCCCCGGGGGCTACAACTTCGTTATGCAGGGGGATGTTGACCACTTCATAAAGATGGACCCGTTCGACCGCCGGAAAATCATCGATGACTTGGCTGGAGTCGCAGAGTATGATGAAAAAAAGCAAAAATCACTCACCGAGTTGCAGCGCGTCGAAACCAACCTCAACTCGATTGGCGCGGTTCTCGGGGAGATCTCGGGACAGATGGAAAAACTCCGATCGGAACGAGAGAGTGCTATCCGCCACAGGGAGCTGAAGCAGGAACTCGACCACGCACGGGGTGCGCTTCTCACCACCCAGCGCACAACTTGGGAGAAAAAACTATCGCAGTTGCAACAGAAGATAAACGCCGGAAACAAGAAACTTCAAGAGTTGCGCAGTAAACGCTTGAAAATCCAAGAAGAAGCTGGGACTCACGAACGAAAAATTGAGTATTTGGAAGAACTTATAGATAAAAAACAGAGCGCCGGTGTGCTTGTGGATGCAGAAAAAATACGCGAACACCTCAAACTTCTCAACCAAATGCTAAACTCGAAGGAGGAGGAACTCGTTGGGGCAAAAAACGAAATCGCTGAAATCGACGCGCAAATCAAAAAAATTGGCCCATGTGACGAGCGGGACCCCTTACTTAAGAAAATTACCTCACTCTCCTCAAAGTTCGAAGATCTTCACGCGAAATTCAACGCGCTGGCTCAGCTTCTTGAGTCAAGCAAATCGCGCGACGAAACCGAAAAAATGCTTCAGGAACTCAGCGGGGTTTTGGGTGAGTTACGCTCCACCTTAAGCGCCCTCTCGGAACACCTCGGGAGAGCTTCGAAACTCTTTGGGGACGAACAATCGTTTGAGAAGTCAAACGATGCCGAAACAGGACCCCAACTCCGCCATCGTTTGATAAGTCTAGAAGCCGTGCGATCCCAGCTCGATCATGAATTGGTCCAGTTACAACACCGACTTCAGGAATCTCAAGCCGAACTCGATAAGGCCACCGCTCTGGAGGCAGAGGAGCTAAGCTCTATTGGGGGACTTCGTGAGGAAAGGGAGAAACTTCGACGCAAAGTCAGAAGCCTAGAGGGAAAAGCGAAGCGCTTGGAAACTACGATAGAACGATGCAACAGCGAACTGCAGACGTGTAGGGTTGAGGAAGCCTCGCTGTTGCCCAAACTCGAAAACATTCAGGGGGAGCTTAAGCAGATCAAGGTGGGAGTTGAGATCGCCCGCGACACCGACCCGGCTAAGCTCGAGCGAAGGGTTAAGGGGTTAGAAGCAGAACTCGAGGCACTGGGGCCCGTGAACCCCCTAGCAATCCAAGATTTCAGGGACGCTGAGCGCCGCTACGGTTCTGAAAAATTGAAGTTTGATAAGCTGGTCTCGGAAAAACAGGCAATCCTAGACTTCATGCATGAGATAGACGAGAAGAAAAAAGAGGTGTTCATGCAGACTTTCAACGAGCTTTCAAAACACTTCAGTGAGATTTTCGGTGAGCTATCGCCAGACGGTGTGGCAAGGTTGGCCTTAGAAAATGAGGAGATCCCATTCGAGGGTGGACTCGAGATAGAAGCCAAGCCGGCGGGGAAAGAAATCACGCGAGTGGAGGCTCTTTCAGGCGGAGAAAAAGCATTGACCGCCCTCGCTTTCATCTTCTCCCTCCAGCGCTTCCGGCCGACCGCCCTCCACGTGCTCGACGAAATCGATGCCCACCTCGACGATCAAAACCTTAATAGAGTTGCCGAGCTCATACGCAGTTCCTCCCGCAAATCACAGGTTATTCTCGTCACGCTGCACGATTCGATGATGTCCGTGGCTGATCGTTTGTTCGGCGTCACCATGGACAAAAGTAATGTGTCCCGCCTTTTCTCGGTCGAGCTGGCGGGGTTGGCGGCGTAGGGTGAACGCATGACTACGATTGCCGACCAACCCTTCCAGATCCTACTCGAGCTGGTGCAAGAACACAAGCTCGACCCTTGGGACATCGACATCGAGAAGCTCTCCATCGTTTACATGCAGCGCGTGCGGGAGATGCGGGAGTTCGACCTCCGCGTCTCGGGCCGAACGTTGCTTTCGGCATCGGTGCTCCTTCGAATGAAATCCGACCATGCGGCCAACAGACGAGGGGAAACTTCGACCGAGGAGGAGATGGAGGATCTCTCTGACCTCAACTTGCCCGAGCTTGGACAAATATCGATCGTGCAGCGCGCGATCCGCAAGATCACGCTCGTCGAACTCATGGGTGCACTTCAGGAAGCCCTCAAGGACATCCCCCCACAAAAGCCTAAACGAAGCAGAAAGCTCGAAAAGATCGTCCGAATGCTGAGCGAGTATCACATAAACATCGAGGGGTACCTCGAAGAGCTTTATCAGCGAATAAAGAGCTCGGTCGCCTCGGGGCGGGAGATCCCCTTCCTCGAACTCACTGCCGAGCGAACTAGGCTCGCCTTGGCTCGGACCCTGCTTCTCCTTCTCTTTCTCTGCACCCAAGGCAGAGTGATCATGCGTCAGGCGGAACCATTTGGGGAGATCTTCGTTTCATTGCCGGCTGGAGCTGCATAACATGGGGGCGATGGAAGATCGTTCGATCATCGAGGCAATCCTTTACGCAGCAGATCGCCCTTTGACCCTGAGCGAGTTGCGCGAGATCCTTGGGACATCGTCAGAAACCTACGTGGGCAAGCTTCTCGAGGAGCTCATCGCTGACTTTAAGAAACGTGGCGGCCCCCTCACCTTAACGGAAACCGCAAAGGACACCTTTTCCCTCCGCCTCCGCGAAGAGTTCATGCAAAAATTAGAGGGGATTATACCGAAGACCAAGCTCTCACGGGGGGCCATGAAGACGCTAGTGATGATCGCCTATAAGCAACCCATCTACCAGGCGAGGCTAGCCGACCTCAGGGGCGGGAGGGTTTACGACCACATCAAACAACTCGCTGTCCTTGGGTTCATCGAATCTAAGCCTTTTGGGCGGACTCGGTCGCTTCGAACCTCGAGAAAGTTCGCCAGTTACTTCGGCTTCGAGGATGATGTGGAAAAGATCCATGAGCGACTCGAGGAACTCCTGCGGTAGCCAGCTAAGGGATTATTGCGAAAACCCACCCACATCCGTTTTTTACAATACCTGTTTTAATAGAAGCGGAGAGAAGGCAAATGGTGGTAATGGTGGCGAGGTGGCAAGGGAGATCGACAAAGAAACCCACGGGTGGACGTATTTGGCCAAGCCGTGGGAAGCGCAAGCGGGAGCTCGGGAGCGAATTCATCGAGGCTAAACTCGGTCCGACGAAGCGAGTTCAGAGACGCACCTCGGGCGGGGGGATAAAGATAAGTTCGCTTGGCACCGATGTCGCCAACGTTGTGGACCCTAAAACAGGACGGGCAAAAAAATCGAAAATACTCGCGGTCGTCGAAAATCCTGCCGACCCTCACTTCGTCCGCAGAAATGTCCTGACAAAAGGGGCGATAATCGAGACCGAGTTCGGCCGCGCGCGCGTGACCAGTCGACCCGGACAGAGCGGCATCGTGGACGCCGTGCTGCTCGAGGCAAAGCCCATCGAGGTGGGAAAACCCGCTGCACCCGAGAAGCTGGCTGCGCCCGAGGAAAAATCATAGCTTCTGCTGTTTTCCCTTCCCCACGATGTGTAAGACTTTCCACTTACGTCGCTTCAACGCCCACGCTATGAACCTGCGGTGGCACGCGCTAGGGCTGGACTCAACACACATGATCGCTGCAGGCCTCTCGCGCGCGAGTTTCATCAGCTCATTCAACGCTTGCTTGAATTCTTGGGTTCGGGTGTAGGCCCTATACCCCCCACGATACCCGCCGAGTTCTCGGAAGT
>CAZWMM010000059.1:0-5334 GCA_964634985.1 Hadarchaeota archaeon (SeqCode) | reverse complement strand
GGCTAGCTTTCGACTTGAGCCTAGCTTTAGCCACCCACTTGAAAAATCGTGGCAAAGTTGCGGTAGCCCAAGATAATCGAACTTCCAGCGAAATGCTCAAACATGCAATAATTTCTGGCCTAGCCTCTGGGGGTTGTGATCCCCTAGAACTCGGCATCGCCCCAACCCCCGCGCTCTCCTTTGCGATCAGGCACTTTGGGTGTGATGCGGGCGTCATGATAACTGCATCCCACAATCCCCCAGAGTACAACGGGGTCAAATTTTGGGGTAGGGAGGGGGCGGGATTCGAGCGCTCACGAGAGCGAGAGATCGAGCAGGTGATCGAGAAGCGGACTTGGAAACGTGCACCTTGGCACAGCATAGGCAGCGTTCGCAAGGCGGATGCGCTAGAGCTATACATCGATGCAGTTCTCGCCCGTGTCCCAAAGTTCAAGCGCAAGTTGAGGGTGGTAGTCGACTGTGCCAACGCAGCCGGGAGCGTGGTATCGCCCCAATTGCTTCGAAGGCTTGGGTGTGAGGTGATCTCGATGAACTGTCAGCTCGACGGTACTTTCCCTGGGCGACCACTTGAGCCCGTCCCCGAAAACTTGGCTGAACTGGCGAAGGCCGTAGTGGCTTGCAAAGCGGACTTAGGCATAGCTCACGATGGAGATGCCGATCGGACAATCGTGGTCGACGAGCGGGGGGAGATCCTGAGCGGTGACCGCATATTCGCGCTCACGGCTTTGCACCACTTGCGCGGGAGAAAAGCCCCCCGAATCCTGACCACCGTGGCTACGAGCGCGGTGCTAGATGATGTGGCGGAAAAACTGGGGGGGGAAGTCGTGCGCACCCGCGTGGGGGCGCCCGAGATCATCGGGGAATTTCGGAAACGCGGTGGCGACATAGGCGGGGAGGAGAACGGGGGGGTGATCTTCTTCGATTGGGTACCCTGTCGCGACGGGATAATGACGGCGGCGAAGTTCTTCGAAGCTCTTAACAAGAGTGGGCTGAGCACCTCAGAATTTAATAAAACGTTGCCTCACTATCACCAAGTCAAACAGAGGGTCAAGTGCCCGAACGAGCTCAAACCCAAAGTCCTCAAAGCTCTCACCAAGCGCTTTGCTAGGTATAACCTAGACCGAACCGATGGGTTGAGGGTGATTTTCGATGATGGGTGGCTCTTGCTCCGCCCCTCTGGAACGGAGCCGATCTTCCGATGCTTTGCTGAGGCTCGTGACGCGAAACGAACGAAAGAGCTAGCGAACTTGGGCATGCAAACCTTAAAGAAAATTGTCTCGGAATGATTCACTCGAACTCTATCGTCGCGGGAGGCTTACCTGTGAGATCGTAAAGGACATGGGTAACATTGGGGAGCTTTTCTCTGATTCTCCTCTCGATTCTCCTCAAAACCTTCCATGGGAGTCCAACGGCTTTAGCTGTCATCGCATCCGCAGACTGAACCGCACGAATGACGATTATCTGCCCATATCTCCTTCTCTTAGTTTCGGTTATGCCCGTCGCCCTGTCCCCGAGCAAAATTGCGAAAGCTTGGAAGCAAGACACAGCTTTAGTCTCCTCCTCCACTATTTCCGTCGCCTCCCTCACGAGCGCTACTCTTTCAGGGGTTACTTCACCTATCACCCTGACCGACAAACCTGGGCCCGGGAAAGGTCTCCGCCCCGATACTTCTCGCTTCAGGCCGAGCGCTCGAGCTACTTCTCGTACCTCGGGCTTGAAGAGATCCTTCAGCGGCTCTAAGACAACATAACCATAACGCTCGAGCGGATGGATGCCCACCTGCTCCAAGACGTTGTGTTGGGTCTTCACCCCACCTTTAGTCTCGACCACATCGGCGGCTATCGTCCCTTGAAGCAAATACTTCGTTCCAAGCTCGCTTGCGATCCTAGCGAAAACTCGGTAGAAGGTCTCCCTGAAGGCTTTCCTCTTTTCCTCCGGGTCAACCTTGCCCCTCATCGCAGCGAAGAATTCACCCTTCACATCGTAGATCTTAAGAGTTATGCCCAGCCGCTTGAGAATATTCGACACCTGCTTGGATTCACCTTTCCTCATCAACCCATCTTCGAGGAAGACCACCTCCAACCTCTCACCTATGGCGCGGTGGCCGAGCAGGACGGTCGTCATGCTGTCGACGCCTCCAGAAGTGGCGGCTATCGCCCTTTCACCGCCTATCGCCTGTCCGAGCCACTCGACTTTTTCCTTGATGAATTTCTCTGGCTTTAGCATCTTCCTTACCGTTAGGATCTGGTTCGTGAGCTCTCTGCGCTCTCGGTCGGGAGGAGGATGTCATGGGGTCTGGTTTCCTCGGCCCCAGCGGGAGTTATCACGGCGAGTTTCGCTTTTTTCCATAACTCATGGATATTTTTTGCCCCAGCGTATCCCATGGATGCACGTACCCCTGCAGTTAGCTCCTGAACAACAGCGCTAACTTCCCCCCGGTATGGTACCCAACCTTCAACGCCTTCGGGTATACCTTTAGCTGGAGTACTGTATCGATCCAAAGAGTAGCGCTTGGCTATCGCTGATGGACTACCCATTCCCTGGTACTGCTTGTAGTACCTGCCACCGATCGCCATCAATGTACCGGGTGCCTCTTTGCAACGTGCGAAGAGGTTTCCGATCATTACCGAAGATGCTCCAGCTGCGAGAGCGATGGCGATATCCCCCGCCGTGATTATTCCACCATCGGCTATGACTGGGATATCGACCCCATAATCTCTTAGGGCATCTGCGACCTTGGCAACGGCGTAAAGCGTTGGGGCCCCCGCTTTCATTACCTCGGTTGTGATGCAAATAGAGCCAGATCCCACCCCAACCCTCAGACCAGCTACGCCTTCGAGCTTCGTGATCACGTCCTCAGCCGCCTTGTAGGTGCCGATGTTACCCACCACTACATCCGCCTCTACCTCCGGTAGGATTTTCTTCGTGGCCTTGAGGATTCGGGTGTTGTGGAAGTGCGCCACATCTATCACTAGTATGTTTACAAATTCATCGAGCTTCTTAGCCCTCTCTAGATCAAAAGGTGAAACCGCTGCCGCGCACAACAACTGCCCATCTCCATCGCGTGCGGCATTCAGGTACTTCCCCCTCAACGAGATATCCTTGAAGGTTATGAGCCCCTTGAGCTTTTTGTGCTTGTCTACTATGGGTAGCTTTTCGATCCTATGCTGATGTAGGATTTCCTCAGCCCTTTCTAGAGAAATGCCCTCTTTGGCCGTGATGACCTCCCGAGTCATCGAGCTTTTGACTTTAAGGCTAGGATCCGCGAACCTAACATCCCTGCCGGTTAAGATCCCAACGAGTTTACCGCTTTCAACGACCGGCAGGCCTGAGATGTTATGTTTTTTCATCAACTCGATCGCCTCCGCAACGCTTTTGGTGGGATCGACTGTGATAACATCTTTGATCACAACAGCCTCGGCTCGCTTCACGCCTTTTGCCATCTCAAGCTGTTTTTCAACGGTACAGTTCCTGTGCAACACTCCAAGCCCGCCTTCTCGGGCTAGCGCGATCGCCATTTCGCTTTCGGTCACCGTATCCATGGGCGAGGAGATGAATGGGACGTTCAAATCGTGGTTTTTCGATGCTTTCGCCCGTATATCCACTTCAGCCGGCTCTACTTCCGCTAGGCCGGGTAGCAAAATCACGTCCTTGAAGGTGAGCGCGGCTTCAAGGGCTTCAAACTTCTTGGAGAAGCGCAGCTTTTGCGGACTTTTTCCTTTCAATTAGCTCCCAGCTTTTTTAAAATAATGGTCGGAGGAACTTAAATATCCAATCCCGAGGCCTTGGTAGAAGTTCTTATAAAGGGAGATAGTCCAGCAACGAAAGCATACATCGCGGGTGTGATACGCTGAACTAGAGTTTTCGTGTACACAAATTATTTAAATACCTTTTGTAAAAGCTTGGGCAGGGCCATATCAAATCAACCCTAGTGTTAGAGGATGGAACGGTAGTCAGGGGTACTGGATTCGGCACAAAGAAGGAATCATTTGGTGAAGTAGTTTTCAGCACATCGATGACCGGTTATGTCGAATCTCTCACGGATCCCTCTTACAACGGGCAAATTCTAATGCTCACCTATCCGTTGATCGGGAACTATAAAGTGCATCCCGACTGGTTTGAATCGGATAGAATTTGGGCTGAAGGATTGGTAGTCAGGGAGCTATGCGATAACCCGTCACATTGGAAGGGAACAAAAACGCTCGATGAATTTTTGAAGGAATTCGATACCCCCGGCATCGTAGGCATAGACACCCGCTCGCTCACGGTCAAGATTAGAGAACATGGCACGATGAAAGGTGGTTTGGTGACTTACGAAGACAAAGAACCCAACGTCGAAGGGTTGCTTGAGAAGGTCAGAAGGCAGCCTAGCATCTCACAGCAGGACTTGGTGGGCGAGACAACTCGAAGGAAAATAACCAGCTTCGGCGATGGAGGCAAGTTCAAGATTGTGCTTATCGACTGCGGAGTCAAAATGAGCATAGTCAGAGGTCTGCTTAGAAGGGGGATCTCGGTAATCGCTGTTCCTGCAACGATGGATACGAACCAGATAGAGGCCTTTGAGCCAGATGGCGTCGTGATCTCAAATGGCCCGGGTGACCCAGCGGTTTTGACCTCGCTCCACAAGACCGTCGGGCAACTGATGGAAAAATACCCGATGGTAGGTATATGCTTAGGCAACCAAATTTTAGCTTTAGCTGCTGGAGCGAAGACCTTCAAACTCAAGTTTGGACATCGTGGGGCGAATCAGCCGGTCAAAGATCTTCAATCTGGAAAAGTCCACATAACTTCCCAGAACCACAGTTTTGCGATCGATGCTGAAAGCTTGCAGAACACCGGGTTCAAAGTTACAAAAATCAACTGCAATGATGGCACTGTCGAAGGGATGGACCACGAGGAGCTCCCAATTTTCTCCATGGAATACCCTCCAGAATGGGATAATCTGTATCTTTTCGACCACTTCGTTAAAATGCTGGAGGAATTTCGACGATGAAGGGATGAGTGCGTTGCCAAAACGTTCGGATCTGAAGAAAGTATTGGTGATAGGGAGCGGCCCTATTGTAATAGGCCAAGCGGCTGAATTCGATTACTCTGGCTCCCAGGCCTGCAAAGCGTTGCGTGAGGAAGGCGTCGAGGTGGTACTCGTCAATTCAAATCCCGCCACCATTCAAACGGATACCGACATCGCTGACATCGTCTACATCGAACCTCTCGTCCCGGAAATTTTAGCTGAGATAATAAGGAAGGAAAAGCCCGATGCGTTGATCCCATCCATGGGTGGACAGTCCGGGCTCAATCTCGCAGTTCAGCTCAAGGAACTAGGAGTCCTCGACG
>CAZWMM010000058.1:0-5339 GCA_964634985.1 Hadarchaeota archaeon (SeqCode) | reverse complement strand
GATCCCGATAATCTCTGAGGGGGTTGGGCAAAGCGAACTTTTCAAAGGGGACCTCAGAAGGTTGGTTTTAACGAGAAATGATCCTAAAGGGATTGCGGATAAAATCACCGAAATTTACAATTTAGAGGGGAAGAAAAGACTGATCGAAAAATGCAGGAAATTATCTGATGAATACACAGAAGAGAAAAGTACCAAGCGCTTTAAAAAATCATTTTCTCAGTTGTTGAAAGAATTGCGCTGAAGGCACCTTTATCTTCTGACGATCCTTCCATGCTTCGATTCATACCAGTCCACGAAGGTGCTTACCCCCTGATCGAATCTGATCTTGGGAGACCACCCCAATTTCCTCAATTTCGAGATGTTTGCCCTCGTTTTCTGTACATCGCCGTGCCAAGAGAAACCGGTATAGAATTGCTTCGTTTTACCAGCCAAGCCCAATATCTCCAGCAATTTTTTCACGAGTTCTTTTACCGAGTAGCTCTCGCCCGAACCCACATTGTAAGCCTCGCCTGCGAGCTCCCCCTTTTCCGCCACCAACAAGGTCGCGTCGATCGCATCGTCGATATACAGATAATCTTTTCTCTGGTCCCCGGTCCCGAGCACCTCAAGTCTCTTCCTATCCTTCTGGATCTTCTTTAAAAGGTCGAACATCACCCCCTTGCGCGAGCGCGGGCCGAAGATGTTGTAATACCTCAGGCTAGCGGTTTTCAGTCCATAGAGGGAGCAGTAAGAAGAGCAATAGGCCTCCGCCGCAGCCTTTGAGGCCCCGTAATTCGATATCGGTAGGAAAGGGTGATCCTCGGGCGTGGGTAAAGCTGCATCTCCATAGACCGTTGAGGAGCTAGCGAAAATCACCGCTTTAACTCCAGCCTTCCTTGCACACTCAAGCACGTTGAGCATACCCTGAACGTTTATTTCAAAATCTCGCACAGGATCCTCAGTTGATTTTGGAACGCTTGACTGGGCGGCGAAATGAAAAATCATGTCCACACCTTTAGACACCTTCGATAGACCTTTGATGTCCAGAATATCCCCCTTGGTCAGCTCAAAACGCTTGCTCTTCTCGAGGGTTGAGACGTTCTCGATGTATCCATTGGAAAAATTATCAAGTCCCAATACTTCGAGACCCATGGAGTGTATCCTCTCCGCGAGATGGCTACCTATGAAGCCAGCGATGCCGGTTATGAGCACTCTAGAAGCCCTGTCCAACCCTTTCTCCCCCCGAACTCACTCTTTGTTTGAGCAACTCCAAAAAAATCCTGAGTCCGCTAGCGATCGTCGTCCCCCTCGCTTTAGAATATGCAGTGTAAAAGCATTTGACTGGCACCGTTTTTAGTCTTAGCCCACACTTCTCAGCCTGAATTATTATTTCGGATGAAACCTCATAGCGGTTACTTTTAATGCGAATCGCCCCAAGTGCCCGTTTGCCAAATGCCCTCGAGCCCGACTGCGAATCCGTAATCACTCCGCTGAATAAAAATGTTATCAAGTCCAGAACGGAGTTCCCAACGCGCTTGTGTAGGGGTATCCCAAAGTGCTGTCTCACACCTATCGCTATGTCTGCACCCCCTAAGGCTCCGACTAGGCTCCGGACCGCCTTGGGATCGTGTTGCCCGTCCGCATCGAAGGTGACTGCACAATCGGCCCCGAGCTCTCGAGATTTATTAAGACCCGTTCGAAGCGATGCTCCTAGCCCCATGTTCCGCTCGTGCTTGACGACGAGTGCCCCCCTTGAACGAGCGATCCCAGCCGTTCGATCACGTGATCCATCGTCCACCACGATGACGTTGCGCCATCCCTCGCGCTTCAAGGCTTCAAGTACCCGGCCTATCGAGCGCTCCTCGTTGTATGCGGGCATCACGATCCAGACCTTCATCATATCACAACCCGGACTCTTCTAGCAACTTCTTAACTCCTCGCTTGAGTGGAACGCTTGGTTCGAAACTCAATAATCTCCCCACCTTCGCAATATTAGCTTGACTGTGTTTGATATCGCTTACTCTAGGGGCTTCATGCTTGGGTTTGAAATGGGTCTTGCCAGTCGCTCTTAAGAAAATTTCGCAAAGTTCGTTAATGCTTGTCGCCTTGCCAGTGCCGATGTTGATCACCTCACCAGCCACTCGATCGCATTCAAGCGCGAGCAAGGTCGCGTTCACCACATCGTCCACGTGAATGAAATCGCGTGTTTGTTTACCATCACCATATATAATGGGGGGTTGATCTTTTCGCAAGCGTTCAGAAAATTTCGCCATCACACCAGCGTACTCGCCAGCAACTTGCCGAGGTCCATAGACGTTAAAATACCGAAGGCAAACAGTTTCTAGCTCCTCGGTCCCGTAGGAGGTCTGACAATTTTGCTCTGCGGCAAGCTTCGAGCTAGCATAAGGCGAGAGCGGCTCAAGCGGAGCATCCTCACTTATAGGCAGCTTCGTTTGCTCGCCGTAAACCGCACACGATGAAGCGTAGACGAAGCGCTCGATATCCTGCTTTGAACTGGTTTTGAGAAGATTAAGCGTCCCCTGCACGTTTACCTGCTCCACGAGGGCAGGGTCCTTTGTCGAGAGGGGTACGCTTACAATTGCGGCTTCGTGGATAACAGCTTTAACGCCGGTCAGAGCCTTTTCAACCATCTCCGGGTTTCTTATATCTCCTTGGATGAACCGAAAATTCGGGTTATTCAACTGCTTCTTGATATTGCTCATCTTCCCGCTGGATAAATCGTCGAGGGCTGTGACGAGGTACCCTCTGGCTAGGAGAGCGTCAACTATGTGCGAGCCTATGAAGCCAGCTCCGCCCGTTACGAGAACCTGCATTTAACCCTCTCTTACTTACGTTCGACTTAAAATAGACCAAACGATAAAAAATATGGTGTTATGAAAACTTGGTTCAAGGAGCTCGGTTTTTCAACGCGACGGCAACGCGAAATCGTCGATGTTACTGACAAGGTGCTAGCCGCGATTCGGGACTCAGGCATCCGCAACGGCTTGCTCGTCGTACAGCTACCCCACGCGACAGCATCACTCGTGCTTAACGAGAGTGAGGGAGGGCTCAAGCAGGACTTGTTAAATAAGCTTGATGACTTCGCGCCCATACAAGGAGGATATCAGCACGACCGTATCGATGACAACGCTCATGCGCATCTGAAAGCTGCTTTCATAGGTTCCTCAAGGGTTTTACCTATCGTGGATGGTCGAGCAGTTAGAGGTACATGGCAGAACTTCCTCGTCATCGAGCAGGATGGTCCTCGAACGCGGAAACTAGTGGTATTCGTGATGGGTGAGTAAAAGTGATTGCATACCTCGATATAGAGACGAATTCACGCAAGGCTTCGGAGGGGATGGTGATAGCTATAGGATTGCTCAAAGATGGGGAGGAGCCCAAAGTCAGGTTTGCAGATTCGGTCGAGGAGGAGCGCAAGTCCCTCAAGTGGCTTGGGGATGAGCTGGAAGGGTGTGACTGCGTCGTTACTTGGTTTGGATCTGGTTTCGATATCCCATTTTTGATATCCCGAGCGGCTTTGCATAATATAGATTTATCCAAACTCTCCGAAATTCCAATGCTCGACCTCTTCGATTGGTGTCGCGGGCACATGCTCCTCTCCAGCTATAAGCTAGAATCCGTGGCTCGTTTCTTTGGGATTTATAGAAGCTTGGAATTTCACGGGGGGGATGTGTTGACGCTTTTCAAGCTTGTGGAGCGAGGTGACCTCGAGGCGCGGAGGCTGATAGTCGACCACTGCAAGGAGGACCTCTTGTTGCTGAAGCGAGTTCACGAGAGGCTGAAGCCCCAGCTCGAACGTGGGGGATAAAGGGCTTTATAAGAGAAAGAGATATATCGCCCGCGATGGTGGTTCATGATTAATTCCGTTCCGTTTTGTTCGCGCAAATGCGCCGGAGAATGGCAAAAAATGCGATTGGATGTAGGTTTGCTTCGTCGCAACGAGGAAAATGGTCAATTTTTGTCTTCCACCAGCTTCAAAGAGGCGCTTTCGCACGTACGTTAAGACTAAGGAAACACTCGAAAAACTTAAGGCTAAGGCTAAAATTTGTCAGCGGTGTAAGCTACATAAAACGAGAACAAACGTTGTGTTTGGTATTGGGCCTGTTGACGCAAAAGTAGTGCTAACCGGAGAAAGCCCAGGCTTCTTCGAAGACAAAAGCGGGGTTCCATTCGTCGGTGCCGCGGGTAAAAACCTCGATAACCTTCTGCGTGAGGCAGGGTTGAGACGAGAGGATGTGTACATCACCAATGTTGTTAAAGACCGTCCACCGGGCAACCGAGATCCGACCGATGAAGAAATCAAAGCTTGCCGTCCTTATCTCGAAGGCCAGATTTCCGCGATTAAACCCAAGCTCGTCGTTGCCTTGGGTCGAATAGCTGCTCGCGAGTTGTTGGGTAGGTATGTGACTATGGGCAGGGAACACGGCAAACTGCTCGACTGCACCTACGCTGGCACCGACTTCAAGCTCTTCCTGACCTACCACCCAGCAGCTGCCCTCTACGGCGCCAAAACGAAGCAAAGGCTGCAAGCGGATTTCAAAAAACTCGGTCAGCTCCTGCTGAAATCGATGGGATAATCACTAACCCTTCCTTTTTTCAAGAAACGGATTGACCGCCTTTATGGATTTGAACGGTTCAAAATCTTTTGTGTTTTCAGTGTAGATAGTTTTGATCCCGTTCTCCAAAGTGGTCGCAACTAGTAGACAATCAAAGATTTTTGCAGAAGTTGCTCCTACTCGGCCCACCAGCCTCAACGCTTCCGAGTAGGTTTGTTTAGTGGGCATGATTTTTCGGAGATTTTTGGACCAGATGTAAAGTTCGCATAATTCAACGGCGGCGGCTGGCTCGTATGGCTTGGATAGTTTTACCGGATTTGTCAGCACCGAATAGAGTTCGGCAATGTTTTGATATGAAATGCATGCATCAAGTTCGCCCTTTAGCGCGGCCTCTCTCAATTCTAACGCTTTTCTATAATGTTTTGAAATGGGGTCGTGTGCGTAGACGAGAACATTCGTATCAAGGAGAAGCATAGATCTCCTCCCGTGTCAGCTTTCCCTTGATGCCGAGTGGTCTGTCCGGCCATTCAAGAAGTTTCTTGTCGGCGTCCAATTTTTTAACAATGATTCTGGCTTCGTGTTCATCGACAATTGAGAACTCGACCTCGTCCCCTTCCTCCAATCCAAGCGCCTTGCGTACATCCCTCGGGATATATATCTTTGCAGAATGATATTTTCCTTTAGTGGCCATTTTTATTACCCAATTTACCCATTCATTTTGGCCAAATTTAAAACTTCCGGTCGTACGGCCCGAAAAGTCTTTACGCGGAGGTTCTTTATAAC
>CAZWMM010000057.1:0-5423 GCA_964634985.1 Hadarchaeota archaeon (SeqCode) | reverse complement strand
GCTTCATGCATGAGCCTCGCGATGGTCCATCTGAGCAAAAAGATGAAAATGGATCTTCCTCCCACGACCGTAACCGTTAGGGGCACCCTGCGCGAATTCAGCATCGTAAAAATCGAAATGGACGTGAGGTGCGACCTCCCCCGAGATTCCCTAGAGAGAATGATCGAGAAAGCCAAGAAGGTGTGCTATTGTTTCAAAGCCTTGAGCGAGGGACGTGATATTACAACCCACATAGTGACTAATCCTAAAGGCAAACAACGCTGAAAGATTATTAATTACAAATGTTTAACTTTAGATGTGATATAGCGCTTCCTAAGCTCATAGGGGACCCGAAATATGAAGGAACTCAAGAACAAACTTGCAGATATAGTCGGTTCAGAAAATGTTTCGGATGGCCTAGAAATTTTAGAAAAATATTCGAGTGATCTAAGTTTTTCTCCAGCTGTAAAACCCGAACTCGTGGTGAAGCCGCAGAATACCGAGCAAGTTCAGCGAATAATCAAGCTCGCGAATGCCGAAAAAATTCCTCTAACACCCTGTTCTTCTCGCCCACCCAGGTTTAGAGGGGACACGACCCCTGCTAAGGGAGGAGTAATGGTCGATCTGAGTGGGATGAAGCGAATCATACGTTTGGACAAGCGGAACAAGGTTGCGTTGATCGAACCTGGCGTGACTTTCGGTGAACTTCAAGCGGAAGCTGAAAAACAAGGATTAAAAGTACTCTTGCCCTTCCTCCCGAGATCGACCAAATCCGTGATCGGGAGCTACCTCGAGAGGGAGCCCATCCTTACCCCCAAGTACCACTGGGACATGACCGACCCACTGCTTTGCACCGAGGTCATCTTTGGTACCGGGGATTTGTTCAGGACCGGTTCGGCGGCTGGACCCGGCACGCTAGAGGCGCAATGGGCATCCGGCCAAGCTCAGAAAAACCCGATGGGCCCTGCTCAAACGGATTTCGTTAGGATCATCCAAGGTGCTCAAGGGACAATGGGTATCGTCACTTGGGCATCCGTAAAATTAGAATTGCTGCCAAAAATCCAAAAAGCGTTTTTTGTGGGTTCCCAAACTCTTGATGAGCTGATCGACTTCACATACAAAATATTGAAACCGAAACTACCCGATGAGTGCTTGATACTAAACAATTTTAACTTGGCATCGATTCTCAAAGAAAAAAGCGATGAGATAAAAAAGCTCAGTGAGGAGTTACCTTCCTGGATTCTCATTTACTCCATAGCGGGGTACGAGTATTTCCCGGAAGAAAGAGTTGAGTACATAGAGAAGGATATTGCGGACATCGCCAACCAACTGGGCATTCAACCTACGTCGGGGATCCGTGGAGTCGCGGGGAAAGAAATATTGGGAATATTTGCCAAGCCTTCAAAAGAACCTTATTGGAAGCTCAGGTACAAAGGTTGTTGTGCGGACTTGTTCTTTTTAACAACCCTCGATAAAGTGCAAGAGTTCATAAAAATCATGCGAGACACGGCTGAGAAGCAAAAATATCCTAAAGAGGAGATTGGGGTTTACATCCAGCCCATCCAACATGGAAGGAATTGCCACTGTGAGTTCAATCTCTTCTACGATCCGGGTGATTCAAGGGGGGCTGAGAAAATTAAGGGCCTGTACGTTCGCGCCGCTGAAGCGATGATGGAGCGGGGGGCATTTTTCTCCAGACCTTATGATCAACTGACGAGAATGGTTTACGACAGGTGTGAAGAGAATGTTGTCACGGCTTTGAAGAAAGTCAAGCAAATTCTCGATCCCAACGGAATCATGAATCCTGGCAAGCTTTGCTTCTAGGTGATACCGTGTTGAAAGATTACGAAGCGGACATGCTCGGTTGTTCCAGGTGCTCGCTATGCAAATGGGTGGCACTCAACCAGATAAAGAGCTGGAGGTTCGCCCAAGTCTGCCCCGCCATAGCGAAGTACAATTTCCACGCTTACTCTGGAGGGGGAAAGATGGTCATAGGTCTGTCTTTGCTTCAAGGCAGGAGCACTTGGACCGATGAAGCCGTGAAGGCCGTTTACAGGTGTACCTTGTGCGGAGCTTGCGATACCATGTGCAAAGTATACAGGGATGACATCGATGTGCTCGATGCTATCGAAGAGCTGAGGGTTAAATGTGTTGAGGATGGGAAAGGCCCCATGCCCGAGCATAAAAGGTTTGCGGGGAGCATCGAGAAGAATTTCAATCCTTACCACGAGTCCCACGAGGATAGGTTCAAGTGGATGCCAAAAGGAGTGAAGCCAGCCGAGAAAGCGGATGTCGCTTATTTCGTGGGCTGTACTTCTGCTTACCGCAGACGAGAGATCGCCCAAGCAACCGTGAAGATCCTAGCAGCCTCGAAGACGGATTTCATGATTCTAGGCCCAGATGAGTGGTGTTGCGGAAGTCCGTTACTCCGAACTGGTCAGGTCGAATTGGCTAAAAAGATGATGGAACATAACGTGAAAGTCTTCAACGATCTGGGCGTAAAAGAAGTTATAACGAGTTGTGCCGGCTGTTACGAAACCTTGAAAGTAGATTATTCAAGGTATGGGTTTGAAAAAAATTTCGAAGTCAAACATAGCTCGGAGTACATAAATCAGCTGATAAAAGAAGGCAAGCTCGAACTCAAGGAAGTACCCATGAAGGTAACTTATCACGATCCTTGCCATCTGGGTAGAAGAGCAGATCCTTGGGTCGGCGCGTGGAATGGGAACAAGCTCCTAAGACCTGAATCTTACATAAGGCGTGGGAGGAAAGGGCTCTATGAACCCCCGAGAGAAATTTTGAGGAACATCCCGGGCGTCGATCTCGTTGAAATGGAGCGTATCAAAGAATATGCGTGGTGTTGCGGCTCGGGGGGAGGCGTGAAGTCAGCTTTTGGTGATTTTGCCATCTGGACGGCTAAAGAGCGGATCGAAGAAGCGAAAGCTACAGGAGCTCAATCCATTGTCACCACATGCCCATTCTGTGTGAGGAACCTCGACGATGCCGTGAAAGAAATGGGGGATGGAACGGAGGTTATGGACCTTACGACCCTAGTCTTGAAGGCGATTGGTGGATGAATGCTCAGAGAAGCTTATAAAGAATTGGAGGATGTGGTGGGGCCTGAAAACATATCGCAAGATCCGGCGATATTGGATGGGTATGCTTTTCAACCGATGGAAAACAAATCGCCTCCTTGGCTCTCTAGACCTGAAGTTGCTGTTTTACCGGCGAATACCCAAGAGGTTCAAAAGATAGTGAGGCTTTGCAATAAATACAAGATAAAATTCAAAGCGATAAGCGCAGCGGGTTGGGGCGCTCACAGTGCTCCAGGAACCGAAGGCGTGGTTCTGGTAGATCTAAGGAGGATGGACAGGATTCTCGAGATAGACGAGAGGAACATGTACGCGGTAATAGAGCCCAGTGTTACGTGGGCCCAGCTTCAGACGGAGGTTATGAAGAAAGGCCTGAACTGCAACATAATAGGGGCTGGTTCCCATGCTTCCCCGCTTGTGAGCTGCACATCGGGTTGGGGCATGGGTTGGAACAGCTTGTACCACGGCTACAACGGTCGCAACGTTTTAGGTGTTGAATGGGTTCTGCCAACCGGAGAGATCTTGAGGCTGGGTTCTTTGGGCACAGGTTCCGGGTGGTTCTGTGGGGACGGTCCTGGGCCCAGCTTAAGAGGGGTGATGAGGGGTTTCTATGGAGCCCTGGGAGCTCTCGGCGTCTTCACCAAGTGTGCAATCAAGCTTTACAACTGGCCCGGCCCCAGGGAGCCCCAGCGGGAATCAAAGCTCGATGGTTTGTTATTTGATCTGAAAGGAGAGGTTCCAAAGAATTTCAAATTCTACATATGCATTCCCCCAGATCTCGAGAAATACGCTGACGCTGCATATAGGATAGTTAACGCTGAGATCGGGTTTTCGCTCATCAAAAATGCTATGGGCTTAATGCTCGCTTGCTTCATACCGAGTGTTTTCAGGAAGATACCCGAAGCTCCCGCCACCCGCGAGACTTTGAAACAATTACAACACATGTTTCAGCTCGTCCTAGCGGCGAACTCCGAAAAGGAGCTGGAGTACCAAGATAAAGTCCTCAAGAAGATCATGGAGGAGACCGGTGGGATGGCCATAGATTTGGGGGAAGTCCCCAGTGTACTCTCAGTTTTGGGGGATCTTATAGAGGGGGCTGGAGAGATTACCCTAGACGAGTCTGAGAAAACTGTCTTCTCAACCTATACTTACGCAAGCATGTTCTGGGGCTTTGTCAGGGTCACCTTTCCCCCGCTTGCATTCAGAGTTGGGGGGGGTGCTCGTTTTACTTTGGGAGGGGAAGAAGTATGGGATCATGCGGTGATTCAAGGAAAAATGACTACGGAGATAAAAGAAGAGTTTATAAGAAAAGGCTTGTTGTTAGACGATCTGGCCGATAACCTCTGGGGTTCGCTATACGAGAGTGATAGCTTAGTTGGTCATCAAGAGCAAATTATATTGTTCAACCAACGGGACCCTAAACAAATTGAAGGTGCAAACGAATTTGAGGAAATTATTATTAGGGAAGCTCTAGATAGAAACATCCAAGTGGGGAATAGGATTACAGTGGATCCAGGTACCAACGAACTCATAGGTCCAAAGTATTGTGATTATCATCTCTGGCAGCGTAAAGTGAAGAAAGTTTTTGATCCAAATCTCTGTTCAGATCCAACTTGGTACACATCTGTAGAAACAGGGGGGGGAGATAAACGATAGCGAGAGATGCTTATAAGGAAATAGAAGCTGCTGTAGGGGCCGATAACGTATCTGAAGATCCCGCGATACTAGATGGATACGCATTTCAAACATATGTCAATCCCGCGCCTCCATGGGTTCTGCGGCCTGGTGTAGTTGTGCTACCGGGGAGTACAGAGGAGGTTCAAGCGATAGTGAGAATTTGCAACAAGTATAAGATAAAATTTAAGGCCCACAGCACGGGGTGGGGCGCTCACAGTGCCCCCATGGGTGAGAATGTGGTGCTTCTAGACCTAAGGAGAATGAACCGCATCTTGGAAATAGATGAAAAAAATATGTATGCTGTGGTTGAGCCTTATGTCGTATGCGCTCAACTCCAAGCTGAAGGGATGAAAAGGGGATTGAATCTTCACATTCATGGTGCGGGTTCAAATACTTCGCCCCTTGCCAGTTGCACGAGTCTTGCTGGGATGGGGTGGACTGGCATTTATACTGGCTACAACTGTCGCAACGTTTTAGGTGTTGAGTGGGTCCTGCCAACCGGTGAGATCTTGAGGCTGGGTTCTTTGGGCACGGGTTCCGGGTGGTTCTGTGGAGATGGCCCCGGTCCCAGCCTGAGGGGTATAATGAGGGGTTCATATGGGTCCTTTGGAGCTCTCGGTGTCTTCACCAAGTGTGCAATCAAGCTTTACAACTGGCCCGGCCCCAGGGAGCCCC